>JAYKHC010000034.1:0-2571 GCA_035285465.1 Cyanobacteriota bacterium | reverse complement strand
CAGAGCGGTCCCTGCTCCACCAGCTCCGGAGTCCCCTCCCAAGTGAGGGGCAAGGGGTGCTCGCGGTAGTCCGCGGCGATGTCCCAGGCATCCCAGAACTCCCCCTGATCGCGCCAACGCCGCCATTGCATCGGCCCGGAGAGCTGCTGCAGCCCATCAGCCCCCCAGAGCTGCTGCACGCCGTCAGCCCCAATCTCGACCGCCACCAAGCCGTTGGCCAAGCGCCAGTTCGAGGCGTTGGTCTCCAGAACAACCGGGTTCGTGATGGCTGCAGCGGAGCCAGGGAGAGCGTGATCCCGCTCGAGGGGGAGCGCCTGAAGGCCCGCGGGCAGAGGAAGCTGCACCCAGGTTCCACCGCTGGATCGGGCCTGGCTTGGGAGCGGGGCACCCTCGAAACGCCAAGCCCCCGCGGGCAGGCGAACGGTCAGCGGTTCGGCAGGTTGGGCCTGCAACTGCACCAGCCACCAGGGCTGATCGCTGCTGCGGGCCGGCAGCAACGCCTGCAACCAGCAATCGCGTTGCAAGGCGGCCTGGCGGCGGGCCTGACGCCACTTGGACTCGGCCTGCTCGAACACCTCGGGGATCGAAGTGCCCGGAAGGATGTCGTGAAACTGCTGAAACAGCAATGTTTCCCAGTCGAGCGGGGCATGCTCCCCAGCAAGGACCTGCGCCAGCTCAGCCTCGCGCAGCAATCGCTCCAGGGTGCGGTTGTGACGCTTCTGCTCCGGTCGCGTCGTGGCACAGCCTCGGTGCAGCTCCAGGTAGAGCTCATCCCGCCATACCGGCAAGGCCGAGGCTGCGGGTTCCAGTCGCCCCAGATAACGGCGCAGAGTTCCATGGCACTGGACGGGCGCCTCCTCCCGATCCGCCCAGAGACGCAACTGATCCAGCATCTCCGCCGTTGGTCCGCCGCCGTGATCGCCCACCCCGGGGAGCCAGAGAGCGTCGTCAAGACCGGTGGTCCGCCGCCACCCCTGGAGGTAGCGGCCCATGGCCAGAGGATCAGCATCGGTGCCGATGGGGGCGCTCATCAGCGCCAGCAGCTCGGCACCGCAGCGACTCCGCCAACGGAACAGGCGATGGGGGAAGGGGTTGGTGGCATTCCAGGCCAGCTTGTGGGTGCAGAACCAACGCACCTCACAGGCGCTGGCAAGGGCAGGCAGGCCGGCCGCGAACCCGAAGCTGTCGGGAAGCCAGGCCAGGTTGTGAACCACCCCGGGGAAGAGGCGCTGACTCTCTTGCTGGCCCCGTTGAAACTGGCGCAGCAGCGAAGCCGAGGCGGTCAACAGGCAGTCGGTTTCCACCCAGGGGCCGTTGATCGGCTCGAAACGCCCCCGGGATGCCTCTTCCCGAAGGCGGGCGAACAGAGCCGGGCGATGGTCCGCCAGCCAGGACTGCAGAGCCGGAGTGGAATGGGCGAAATGCAGTTCGGGATAACGCTCCATCAGCTCGCAGACCGACGCAAAGGTGCGTTCGGCGGCCTGCCAGGTGTCCGCCACCGGCCAGAGCCAGGCCAGATCCAGGTGGGCGTGTCCCAGCACATGAATCCGGGGTCTGCCACCTGTGGCCGTGCCAAGGTCCCGAAGTGCCGCCCGGCTTGGGCCCAGCAGGTCATGGGGATCCGCCGGGTCGATCGGCTCGAGCTCGAGCCGGCTGGAGATCAGCGCTCCATCGTCGTGGAGAGGACTGCGCAGACGCAGCTCCAGCTGCAGGGGGCTTCCGGACCACCAGCGTTCCGGCAGGGGCCAGCGGCAGGCGGTGTCGAACAGGTCTCCATGGTGGACCCGTTCACCATCAACCCACAGCTCAGCCTGATCGGCCCACCAACGCAGACAAAGGCGCCCGCAGGCCGCCCCAGCGAGGTCTTTCCAGGCCGGCGGGCAGTTCAACAGCAGATCGAGGCATCGCCATTGGCCGCCCCGAGGCCAGATCAGCAGACCGCGGCGATACCAGTCGGGCCGGTTGCGGGCTCCCCAGGGATGGCTGAGTGCGGAACCCGATCCGCCCCGGGGGAGCTCGCACTGCCAGAGAGGCAGCAGATCCCAGCTGGAATGATCCGGGCCCTGGTTCACCGGTAACCGTGAAGCAAACGTTTCAATCCAAGTGGAGCACCGCCCAGGCGATGGCTTCCACGTCTGGATGGCCGGCGGTTCCCCATAGGATGATGTTGCCGCACGGCAGTTGAGGCCCGCTTGAAGCTGTCACCTTCGGCCTGAGCGCCGGAACCTCACTCGCCCAATCGACCCCTCAGGCTCGACCATGCTCGCCCTCAAGATCTCGGTTTATTCGGTTGTCTTCTTTTTCATCGGGATCTTCGTCTTCGGGTTCCTGGCCAGCGACCCCAGCCGCACGCCAAGCCGCAAAGACCTCGAAGAGTGACCACTCCTGGCTTGAATCACCTGCCACCCGTGGCAGGATCTGAGCCCTCATCGGTCTCGTCGTGCGGTTCACCTCCAGGATCACTTCCTCGATCCTGGCAACCGCTCAGCTTGCCCTGATTGCGCTGCCGGCCCCGCTCCGGGCTGAGTCTGACGGCTCCCCTCTTCCGGCACCGGGTGTCTCCCAGGCTGC
>JAYKHC010000033.1:0-15028 GCA_035285465.1 Cyanobacteriota bacterium | reverse complement strand
TCATCGGTCTTGCTCCTCTTGCAAGATAGGTGCGTAGGTGATTGGGTTGGTCTTGTGCTGTTGGTCGCAAAGTTCTTCGGCGTCAACTATCACTGGCTGTTTTTTATCTTTGTCTGACGCTCAGACGTTTGCCGAGAGGCTTGAGCTATCCACCTCCAGCCTGCTTCAACATCAGAATCTGTTGCATCCGCGTGCGGCTACCTGGATCAGCGGTGCTCGATCAGTTCCCCAGAGGTGTAACGCACTTTGGTCAGGCCTGCGTACTTGTCGGTGGCATCGCGATAGCCCGCAGCACAGACCACACAACTTCGATAAGGGCTGCTTCCCAAGGCCAGAATCCGATCGTAATCGGACGGTGAGAAGCCCTCAATGGGGCAGGTGTCGATTCCCAGTAACGCCGCGGCGGCCATGAACGTGCCCAGGGCGATGTAAACCTGATTGGATCCCCAGCGCTCGATCTGCTGGCTACGGGGTCCATCGATCAGATCCTTCTGCATCAACTCCCGGTAGAAACCAAGCTGTTCGACCGGAACCGCGCGGACCGTACTTGTGGTCTGGATCAGCTGATTGAGATCGGCTGCTGTGATCGTGCGCTTCGCCAGGAACACCACCAGATGGGAGGCGTCGGTGATCTGGCTCTGGTTCCAGGAATGGGGCCGCAGCTCAGCTCGCAAAGCTGGATCCCCAATCACCAGAAACTTCCAAGGCTGCAGCCCGTAGCTCGAGGGACTCATCACCAGGCTGTTTTCCAGAGCTGCCCAGGTGCTGGGTTCGATCCGGCGCGAGGGGTCAAAGGCCTTCACCGCATAGCGCCAGTTCAGGGCCGCCTCCAGGGCACCAGAGCCGAGAGGATTCAGCGCGATCTGATTCGGGATAGCTGCCATTCAGGCCGGAAGGCGGATGACACATTGTTGATGGCGAGTCTTCGAGAGCGCAAGCCGGGGTGCGACTGCATCAACCACGAATGGCTTGGGGGTGCCTGAAACGAACCCCGCTCACGAAGACCGTTGCCGCTGGGTCGTTGTCGACCCGAGCAGGGCGTGGATGTGGGGCCGATCAGCCGGCGCATGCTGATCTTGTTCAGCTGGGTGCGGTGGCGGTTGCACCAGCAGGACGGCCTTCATGCCATCAGCATGGGGAGACCGATGAGTTCACCATGCTGCTCAATCCTTTCTGCCCGGTCACCACCGCCAAGGTTCTCGCCCTCAAGGCCACCGTGCTGCTCCTGCTGACCCTCCTGATCAAAGCCAAGGTGCGCATCACCGCCTTCTCGGCCCTGGGCATTCTGCTGCTGCTGCTCCAGACCCTCGTGTTCCTTGCTCTCAGCGGTGGCCTTGTGCTGGCCGCTGGCGGTGCCGCTCTCTACACCGCCCAGCAGCGCAGGAGAACCGCGGTGTGATCGCGATGTTGTTTCCATGACTCCGCCATGACACACGGACCAGCATCCACACCCCAGGCTTTCTGGGACCGCCGCTACAGCGAGTCGGGCTACGCCTACGGCGAGCAACCCAACGACTTTCTGCGCGAGCAGGCCGCCTCCCTGCCGCTGGGGGAGGCCTTGTGTCTGGCGGAGGGCGAGGGGCGTAACGCCGTGCATCTGGCCCAGCTGGGCCACCGCGTGACGGCTCAGGATCTGAGCGCCGTGGGGCTGAGCAAAGCCGTGGCATTGGCACAGAGCCGCAGCGTGCTGATCGAGACCCGATGCTGCGACCTCGCCACGTTCCTCCCCATCCCGCAGAGCGTTGACCTGGTGGTGGCGATCTGGATGCATCTGCCGCCGACGCTTCGGGCTCAGGTTCTCAAGCAGGCTGTGGTGGCCCTGAGGCCCGGAGGTCATTTGATCCTGGAGGCCTACACACCCCAACAGCTCGAGCTGGGCAGCGGTGGACCGCCGCAGCGTGAGCTGTTGTGGGAGCCGGAGCCCTTGCGCGCCGAACTGAACGGCCTGGAGCTGCTGCTGTTCAGGGAATGCCGCCGCTGGATCGAGGAAGGGCCCTACCACCGTGGCGACAGCGCTGTCCTGCAGGTTATGGGTCGCAAGCCGGTCTGAGCGTGGAGCCCGGAATGGCATCAGCCCCGCCCGTTCGCAGATGCGACCTTATGCGCATAAACTCATAAAGCATTTCAGGGGTTGCCCTGGCCCAGCCAGCGGTGGCCGCCACCCAGCCTCAGCCCGTCATGACCCAGAGCATCTCCGCCCACGACCTGGCCGACCAGCTCGGCAGCCAGCGCGTTGCTGTGATTGATGTCCGCGAACCGATGGAGTTCGCCAGCGGCCACATCACCGGCAGTCTCAACGTGCCGCTGGCCCGTCTGCATCAGGCTGATCTGCCCAGCGGCCCCCTGGTGCTGGTCTGCCAGAGCGGCAAGCGCAGCGCCCGAGGGATCCAGACGCTGCTGGAGCGCGGCTTTGCGCATCCGGTGAGCGATCTGCAAGGTGGGCTTCCCAGTTGGCAACAGGCCGGCCTGCCGGTTCACGCCCTCAGGAATGCGCCGCTGCCGCTGATGCGCCAGGTTCAGATCGCCGCCGGTTCGCTGGTTCTGTTGGGTCTGATCCTCAGCAGCACCGTGGCGCAGCCCTGGATCCTGCTGAGCTGGTTTGTGGGAGCCGGTCTGGTTTTTGCCGGAGTCAGCGGCTTCTGCGGCATGGCCAGGCTCCTGGCCCTGATGCCCTGGAACAGAGTGAACAACTGAAACAGCCCGCAGACCTGCTATTGAGAATCTCTTGCAGGAATGCGATTGTCCGGTCTAGGTTCGCGCTGCGCCAGCAACAGCACCCTCATGCCCTGCTTTCCGATGCGATGGCTGCCCTGACCTGTCGTTCCGACACCCTGGTCGGAAGTCTCTGCCGGGAGGCTGATCGGATCCGCCAGAGGTCTCGGCAGCTCAGCGCTGCCTTGCAGTGCTGTCACAGCGTGGAACTCTCCGAACGGCTTCGGCGCGAGGGCCACGGCCTGGAACAGAGACGTGCCGAGCTGTTGGCCATGGCCAGGCTCTGGTGCCATGACAGCCACAAGGACCGGCTGGCGCTGGAATTCCTGATTGAGCTCTGCCGGCGCAGCCCGGGCGTCTGCTGAGTGGTTCAGCCCAGGGCGGGTGGATTCACTTTCCCGCTGCTCAGTTCGCCATCGATGATCAGGAGTGCCGCCGGTTGCTGTTGAGCAAAGCGCACGCGTCCCATCAGATGTGCAAAACCGTTTTCAGACGACACCTGACCATCAATGATGGGATCGAGAAAGGTGGTGGTGCGCACATCGTTGCAGCGCTCGGCCATGCCATAGATCTGCTGCAACGAGGCCGTCACATCAGCTTCCATCTGAAATGACGCCGCCAGAATCTCTTCCGGGCTGCTCCACTCCTGGCACGGAGATGCCAGAGCCTCCAGCTTCACGGTCTGGCCGCGGGCGATCAGGTAATCGGCAAACCGTGCCACATGAACCTGCTCATCGAGCGATTCATCCTTGTAGAACTGTGAAAATCCTTTGAGTTCGCGTTCGGCGAACCAGATGGCGATGGCGAAATACGCGGCGCTACCTTGACGCTCAAGGGTCAGATGCTGCTGAAGGGCCTCGAGCAGGGACGCCTCCATCGGTTCCGCAACCGCTCGGCCTGCTGGGCCAGTCAGAACCTGGAGGGGAGGAGTCACGGGGGAGAGGGACATGACGGGATGACGATCAAATCGGAAGGAGACGCCGCTGAGGCAGCCCATCCATGTGATCAAAGCTACTCATGATCGTGACGACAGCGCAGTTGAGCTCCAGGGAGCAAGCAGTGGGCTTAGGGTCGTGGGGGATCTTCAAGGATTCTCCTCCTTCCAGCCAGCCATGAGATCAGATCAGAATAAGCACAGCGACACCCAGATCAGAAGCTGCGGGGCATTGCGTCAGGGAAAGAAGAAAGGCTGCAGAAAAGCCAACTGCTCCAAGTGGAAAGGCGGAAAATGTCGCTGTGGCCGCGATTGATTCCTTCGCGTCGTGAAGAGCCACGGTTGCTTCGTCGATGAGACGCTGCAAGCCGCATGCAACGCGAAGCAGTGATATCATTGCTTCAGAAAATTCAGGCCAAGCATCCGGATTTCACGCGGCACTCGATGATTGGGAATCATGAAGGAGTGAGAGAAGATAACCTCGCTGCGACTCAAAATTCCTGGCCTGGCTTTCATAATACGCTTCAGCTTCAGCTTCTCCATGCCCCTCAAGTGCCTGCACCAATGCCGCAACTTTGGCATGATACAGAGGAACCAATGTATCAAGAATTTTGATTCTCTGTCGTTGGGCTTGGGCGAAAGTGGCCGCATAACGATAGATAATTCTCACCCATACATCCGGAGGAACTTCAAAGGGCTGCTGATCTGAAAGTTGAGCCAGCTTCTCCACCGTTTCAAAGTCGCGAGGCTCGAGGATGTTTTTCCAGACACTTCCGAAGTTGTTGAATCCAAGCCGGAAATAAGCCAACAAGGGCTCGGAGGAAACAACAAACGGCTGGGGTGAGCTGGGCAGAAGATCACCGAATATGGGTGTTGCTCTGGTGTGAGTGACAGATTCAATGAAGGGCCGATGCTGGGGAATCAGCGTGAAGATGGTGCCGACCACCTCCCTGAACATGGGCCCGAGGTCTTCGGAAGGATCCTTTTCCCCATGAATCTTGGTTCCAAGGCGAGCTTGACATATTTTAAAGCCAGAAACAATGGCGGTGATGCTCAGCCATACGTCGATGCCAAACTTGGCAATGTCTGTATCCCAGACATCCTGATTCAAGCAGTGGCTGATCATCGCGGACGACAGACCAAAATCGCCGCCGATGGGCTGACGGATGTTGACGCCATAAAGCGATCTCACCAGATAATAGGCAATCGTGTTGGTGATCGTTCCATCAAACTTGTAGCGGGAATAAAATGGAGCCACAAAATCATATCCCGAGCAAATGGGATCGATGAGATTGCGAATCCAGGAGGGCTTGATGGATCGGAGGTCTGAATCGAACAGCGCAACTGCTGGTGCATGTAGATATCTAGCTGCTTCAAAGATAGCTCTAACAGCAGATCCCTTGCCAGGTACTCCCCGGTAGATCGTGACCAGAATACCAAGGTCAAAGCTCTGTTCGTGAACAGAGCGAGCTGATTCTCTCGTATCGTCCGTGGAGCCACCATCAGCCACCATGATCAGAGAGCGCCTGTTTCCGTAGAACTGCCGCAGGCCAGCTGCAGTTACTTTGATGACATGAACAAGTGTCGAATCACTGCAATAGGCAGGGATCCCAACGACGATGTCGGCATCTCGGAAGTTTTCAATGGCATGCCTGGCATCTTCACGAATGCCTGATTGGAAGCGGCGATAATCTGTCATTCCAGTGAATCATAACGACATGTCAAGGGAGACCGCTTCCAATAACTGGCTGTAGATCTCAGGCACGCTGTAGCTGATCCGGCTCCAGGATGGCAGTTGTGTGGCAACCAGACTGCCCTTCACCTGTTGCCACGCTGTCCAGAGGTATTGTCTGAATGTTAGAACCATTTGTTCTTCGTGGTAACGGTCGTAGCTCAAGTGATTGATCGATGAATCATCTGCATAGCGACGCACCGAATCAAGTGCTTCTCGCAGATAGGCGTTTTGAAGAACATCAACATGATCATCAGAAAGGGCATAGCCCTTGCTACGCATGACATTGAGATAGTTTCTGGCAATGTCCACAACCATGCGATGTAAGCCACCATGACCTGCGTTCTCAGAGAGCGGCTGGTGCTTGTGTTCATAGTTGATTTCAAGATCAACCTGAGCAATCTTGCGTGGATGCAGGTTTTCATAGACCTGTGACAGGGTTCCTACCTCAAGGCCCCAGTCATAGGAAATATCGATCGCCTTTGCCATGTTGCGGCTCATGCAAAACTCCCCCGCCAAGGCATAGCGAAAAGACTGATGAAATTGAAAGTAGTTTTCAAGCTCATACAAACCACGTTGACGCATCAGCGGAATCATGGCGGACAGGAAGGGTGATACAAACAGGCGAGTCACCCGGCCTCGCATGACACACTCGCCCGGGGAAACACGTGAATAGAAGCCCTTGCAGAATTCATAGTTCTTGCTGGGATCTGCTACGGGTTCAACAAGGCGTGCCAGCAGCGTTGACGAGTAGGTAGCAACATCACAGTCATGCAAAGCGATCACATCAGCTTTCAGGCCTCCAAGGATATAGCCAAGTGCAATCCATACGGACTGACCTTTGCCGGGCAACCCTGCATTGATGTTCATGTCCTGAACATGAGTGAGAATCTCTTGAATCTCTTTCCCATCAACCCAAATCACGTGGACACTGCAATCCTCTTTGGCTAAACTTGTAAAGTGCATTCTTGCTGTAAGGTACTGCTCCAGCTGAGCACCGCCCAGGGCGATGACAACTGAGCGCAGATAACGTGCTGTATCGATCGCATTCAGGATGCGATCCATGACCTGCTTATTTTCCAGTTCGGTGTACAGGCATGGCAGTAGCAGAGAGATATGACAGTGCTGTGAGTGTTCTTCCAGGCGCGCGCTCAGTGCTTGCTGATAGTCATCGTCATTCATCACGGTGTGTAGGCTGTGCAGCGTTGTGATGCTTGTTCCTTGGTGAAAATCACTCATCGCTTGCTTTTCCAGGCTGACGATCTTCGTGGATATCTGTGATCACCTGCTCCAGTTCTTCAGACCAGCCCTCACAGCCAGCTTTGGTGGCTGGGTGAACATTGGGTGCATTAATTTCTGCCAAGCTTCCATCTTTACGGCGGATCTGAATCGCTCGATCGACGACGGAGAACATCGAGCTGTCATTCTCGGCATCGCCAAGGGCAACCGTTAATGGTGGGCTACTGTAGGCTGCTTTGAACAGCTGAATGGCCTTTGCAACGGCCCTTCCTTTATCCTGTGTTGCCGACATCATATGAAAAAACTCCCCTCCCCTGGTCAGCGTCAGACCAAAGCTTTCCAATCGCAATCTCAGTGCATCCATGCGCGGCTGGCTGAGGAAGATAAACGGCTCGCTGAATTCTCTGTTTAAAGCCCGGTTCAGGGCGGGAGCACTGAGGCCCGTTCTTCTCACAAGCTCTTTCTCGCTCATGTCAGCCATTCCTTGGAGATCAAACTCAGGGCTTAGATGCATCAAAATAGCCCGAACATAGGAATAAGGTACCCCGAAGTGCATGCCCCAGCCATCCCCCCAGGGCATCAGAGTCAGCTGATCAGTAAGGGGATGATCTGAAGGCATGTACACGCCACCTCCGTTTTCCGGAATAAAGGGCTGATGCATGCAAAGCTGCTGTTGTAGATGCAGGATTTCGTGTCGGGTTTTGCTGGATGTGAACACAACCGGTATCCCCATCTTTTCGAGTTTCTGCAGCATCACTCTGTTGCAGGCAGGCAAGCGATCACCTGAATCCAGCAGGGTGCCGTCCAGGTCGGAAAAGATCAGAAGCGTCAAGTCTTCGATGGGTTCTTCTGGGGCTTCCTGTCGTGGTGGCGATTGGAGACTTGCTGATTCTTCTCGCATCAGGCTTCTTGATGCATCAGTGTCGATACAGTGTGTTCCTGAACTGGTTTCATACCTTGTTGCTGCGACGTTCGAATCACAACTTATGCCGTCTTTGATCTCCGCCTCCTGGGTCGAGACCGATTTGCAGCGGATGCTGTCCAAGTCACCTCACTCTGCTTCTCACGGCGATCGGCGGCTTTCAGGTCCTGCCGTCGTTCCTGTATTCCGGCCTCCGCCGCCTGGTTCGCCGTACACCACCGGCTTCAACCAGCCATGACGCGCACACGCAACAACATCGCTGCAGGCCAACGCTGCGTTGCGCGGCTGGCCATAACGGCGCACGTTTGATGTGCCCTCCTGTGATTTCCTCGAAGCTCACCTGAAGCCCTTCCATGCCGTCTGTGGTGCGCCCGATCGCTGATCCGCCCGATCGCTGATTCGCCCGATCGCTGATCCGTGCGATGAAGCTCAGCCTTCAAGCAGCCGGTTTCCGAATCCCGCCAGCGTCGCGGGTGCGTTGGCCGCCATCGTCTCCCGGCAGCGCTGCAGCAGCTCCTGCCTGAGCAGCTCAGGTCGCTCGACGCGCAGACCGCCGCCGAAGGCGAAGAGCCAGCTGCGCAGGTCAATGTCGGCCGCAAGGGTCCAGGAAGGCAGATCCAGTTCCACGGGGTAGGGATGGCTGGAGTCCGCAGGTCCAGCCTCCAGCGTGTGCGGTGCCATGGGGTGATGCCACCAGGTGTCGCCGGGAAGCGGCCGGGAGAACCGGGTGTGCTCGATCGGATAGCGCTGCAGACCCTCGCGGATGAACGCAAAGGCCCAGGGTGCGCAGCAGAAGCGCAGGGTTTCAAGGGCCTGACTGCGTCGCTGGTGTGAGGCGCTGGTGATGGCCAGCTGCTGCTCCAGGTCAGCTCCGAAATAGATGCCGCCGCTGTGGTGCAGCAACCGCTCCAGCCTGATCAGGGCGGCGCGGTGCCGGTCGGTGGAGCGGCGCAGGCCCCGCTCCCGGTGTGGCAGGCAGAGGCGGTCGAGCCGTTCGCTTCGGATCAATCCCTGGTCATGGCCGATGTTGTCTTCCTCGAAGAGCAGGTACCAGCCCACGTTGTGAAAGATCAGCTGCAGCGGCCACACGCGCAGCTCAGCAGCGGGGCTGTCGCGATGGCGGCCCACACCCGGATAGCGCTGCAGCAGCACGAGGCGGTGTTCCACGATCGCCGCCTCGATGGCTTCGGCACGACGCGGTGCAGCGAGCGAATCGTGTCGCACCAGGGCCGCATCCACCAAGGCATGGCGGGCATAGCTGCGCACCGGCGACGGGTCATCACTGCGGATGCCGGACCAGCCCAGCCGCTCATCCAGCTCGAGGAGAAGGTCCTGGGCTGAAGGATCCGCCAGCCGGCCGGCAGCCTGCCGCACCACGTTGTGCACCTCACGCAGCCGGGCCGGTGAGAGCACGGCGACGCCGAGGCAATACCCATGACGCACGTTGTCGTTGCGGTTGCGAAAGCCGTAGGGGGTGAGGATCTTCTCCAGGTCCTTGCGCAACGTTGCCGTTTCCCCAGGCAGGTAGGCGCCGGGAATGGCTTCAGTGGCGGCGATCAGGTGCCCGTGCAGGCTGCTACCCCGATCAGCCTGCCGATCAAAGGGCACCTGCAGCAGGTGACGCAGCAGCGTCATCACCCGCAGAAAAACCGGTCCGTCCCCCATCGGCGGCAGCCCGCCATGCACAGGCTCGGCGCCGATGGTCGACGTTCTTTCGCTCGGCAGGGGAACCAGCCGGATCGGTGCCGAAGCGGGCACAGCACTGCAGAAGCCGTTGGCTTCGAGCCAGACCAGGTCTTCGCGGATCGCCTGGGCATCGCCGTAGCAGGAACCCTGCAACCGGGCCAGGAACGCGGCGGCCCGATCCGCGAGATCGCCCTGGGGCAGAGGCGAGAGGATCGCCTCCAGTTCCCCGGCGGTGGCGGGATCTTCAGCGGTCAGCCCAGGCCAGTGACTGAGCAGTCTGATCAGATGGAGCAACCGCTCCAGATCGAGCAGCCGCGAATAGCCATGCCGCTGCAGCTTGCGTTCGCGGTTGGTGGCCGAGCGGATGCGGCGATCCAGAGCCGCCAGCTCGGCCCGGAGCACCGGCACCAGGTCGTGATGGTGGCTGGGAACCACGGCACAGACCGCCGCGAAGCCCTCCGCTCGACAGGGCCCGAAGTGGGGATCCGCCAGGGCGGCCGCCATTTGCTGGATCACCGGAACCGGTACTGGACGCGGGCGGGTGGCATTCCAGAGCAGGGAGGTGGGCAGGTCGGTGTGGAGCCACCAGCCGATCCACTCCACCGGCGCCGGTAGCGGCAGGGCCTGGGTGATCGCCAGCCGCCAGGCGCGACGGGCGTGGGTGGCATCCACGATCACGGGGATACCGGCCGCCACCGCTTCCTGGATGCGCTGCTGCAGCCGCTGCTGGATGTCAGACCATGGTCCCTGAACAGCCTCGTCCCCGAACACCTCGGCGCGGATGGCATCGGTGGAGAGCACCACGGCGTCAGGCTCGCCTGCGGCTGTGAGCAGCGGTGCCAGGGCTCTGGCCAGCGTGGTCTTGCCGCTGGCCGGTTGACCGATCAGCAGGTGGCAGCGCAGCGGCGTGGCCATGACGTCGGAGAGGAACCATCCCTCCACTCTTTCGCATGAAAGGCGTCTACGACCTGAGTTGGACAACCCGCAGATCATCCGCTCTGCCTGACGGGGAGGCAGCTCGCCTTCCTGCTGGAGGCCGGTTTCCTGGGGATCAGGCTGTTCGGCTGGAATCGGGTGCCCGCGGCGATCCACAATCCGTTGCTGGACTGCAGCGGTCTGCACATGAGCCCGACGGAGGCTCAATGTTCAACACGCGATGGCTGAACGCTTATTGCGCCAGCCCCATCATGATCAGCAGGCCCGCGCTGCACCAGCCGAACCCCTGGGCAGCCTCCCCCAGGCTCTGGGCTGCCTTGATCTCCGGCACCAGATCCGAGGCCGCGATGTAGAGAAAGTTTCCGCAGGCGAACAACACCAGCGAGGCCACGGGGAGCGACCTGGAGATGGCCCAGGCGAGCACAGCTCCGAGCGGAAAGGTGAGCGCTGAGATGAAATTCCAGCGCAGGGCCGCCCGAGCGCTCCAACCGCTGTGAACCAGAATCGCGAAGTCTCCGAGTTCCTGCGGCACCTCATGGGCCACGGCGGCCACGAAGGCCGCGATTCCGGCGGCAGGGTTCAGCAGGAAGGTGCTGGCGATCCCCAGCCCACCGATGAAGTTGTGCAGGGCGTCGCCCACAAGGATCAGGATTCCCATGGGCTTCCGCGACCGGCCGGCCCGTCGGTGGGAGTGATGCCATTGCAGGAACTGCTCCAGGGCCAGAAAGGTCATGAACCCTGCGGCGATGCAAAGGCTGCCGCGTCGAGAGGGCATCGCCCCCATCCCTTCCGGCAACATGTGGAAGAGTGCGCCTCCCAGCAGTGATCCAGCCGCCAGCGAAACCAGCGGCAGAAGCGCTGACTGCAGGCGCCGCGGCGGCATCAGCAGTGTGAGAGCCCCGACCATGGCCACCAGGCTCATCAGCAGCCCTCCCGCCACGATCCAGGCCAGGCTGTTCAGAGTTGCCACCAGGCCCAGGCCTGCTGGCTGATCAGCAGGCCGATCAGGGTGAGCCCCGTCATCAGCAGCACCTGATCTGTTCGCGAGTCAGGGATACGGATATCCGCGATCAAATGGATCACATTTGAGAGGCTGTAGACCATGCTGAACCAGAACTGGGCCGCTCGCCAGGGTGGGCTGGCGCTCCAGCCGACCGGATCAGCAACCGCATGGACTGCCACCAGCAATGCTCCCACTGGCAGCATGAAATAGAACAGCATGGCTATAAACAGGGCCGGCAATCTCGATGAGGACACCTGGCTCCTGATCTCCACGGAAAGTCCGTGGAACAGAGGCATCAGCCCCAGCTCCACGTGAAACAGCATCACCAGCAGCCAGGCAGCCCAGAGCCCTGCCAGGCGAATGGAGTAGCCGAAGGAAAGAGCTTCTGCCATGAGCTGAACCTAGCCAGGTTGAGCCTCATCCCAACCCCCACAAACTTGCACCCTTTCTGATGTCTCAATTCAGTGGATCAGCACCCAGCTTCAGTTCCGCATCAGCGAAGCAGCCGTAGGCGGCCGGGTCACAGGTGAGCAGGATCACCTGAAGGCCGCGCTCCACCGCTGTGCCGAGCATGCGTTTCACCAGGTCGATCCGCTCGGGGTCCGAGTTGGTGAAGGCGTCGTCGAACACCAGCGGCAGGCAGCCGTCGTGGGCCTCCTTGAGCACATCCGCCATCGACAGCCGCAGGGCTGCCGCCAACTGCTCTCGCATGCCGCCGCTCAGGGCCTCGAAGCCGTAGTACTCCTGGCCGCGCCGGAGCTGCAGGCCCTGGAAGCCCTTGCTCTGGTCGTAGCTGAGCCGGGCCACCTCGCCATCGAGCACAAGGGGGCGGAGGTAGTCGCCGATGGCGCGAGCCAGCGGCTCGCTGTAGCGGCTGGAGAGATCAGCCTGTGCCTCCTGAAAGAGCTGCTGCAAGAGCTGGTGGGCCTGCGTGAGCCGCACCAACTGGCCATGGTCTGCCTCAGCTGTTTCCAGCTGCAGCCGGGCCTGCTCAACCGCTGCAAAGGGGTCCTGGCTGCTGATGCTGTCGCAGCGCTGCTTGGCTGCACCCCGTTGATCGAGCAGCTCCTCCTGCCGCCTGTTGAGGTTCTCCAGCTGCTCCTGCACTCGCTGTTGCTCCCGCTCGGGGTCTTGGCTGGAGATGGCTGCTCGCTCAGCCTTCAGCCGGTTCAGTTCAGCCTCGGCCTGTTGGCGCTGCTCGCCGAGGCCCGTGAGCTGTGCGGCCAACGTGTTGCGATCACCGTGCTGGCTGATCAAGTGCTCCAGCCGCTGCTTCCGGTCGGCCAGTTCAGATCGCACCACCTCGATCTGGCTCGCCTCGCTGATCCGCTGCGTCTGGAACGCCTGCAGGGCTGAACGGGCGGCCTCCAGCTCCTTCTCCGCGGTACCCACCGCCGCGTGGGTGTGCTTGCTGGTGGCATTGATCTGTTGCTGCAGGGCCTGCAACGCGCTGAGGGCTTCGGGCAGCGGCTGCTCCTGCTCCATCACCTTGCGCACCTCCGCCAGATCCTGCAGTTCGCCATCCAGCTCCGCGACGCGCTGCTGCAGGGCGGAGTTCTGTTGCTCCAACTGGCCTGGATCAGCTGGCGTGTCGCCTAAAGCTGCCAGCTGCTGGTCCAGCGTGTTGCGCTGCTCCAGCAGGGACTCGGCCGCCGACACGCTTTCGACCTTGAGCTCCGCCAGCTGGGTTGCCAACTGATCACGGGTGCTCTGCACCGCCTGCTCCAGGTCGCCCAGCGCCTGGCCACCACCGGGGGCGATCTCCAGCACCACCCCATCACCCACCTGCAGCTGGAACACCGCGCTGAGCCGCTGCTCGTCGCCCACCTGCAGAGGGCGGCCATCGAGGCTAACGGGCTGGTCAGCCTTCAGCAGCTTCACGCCGGCGGCCATGGCCTCCTGGCGGGTCTGAGCATCGCGCAGCTGTTGCTCCAGCCGCCGCAGCTCCAGCCGCAATGGCTTGCTGATGTCTGGCAAGCCGCTGAGCTGCTGCACCAACGACTGGCGCTTGCTAGCCTCCTGCTGCAACTTCTCGAGTTCGGCGTTCTGGCGCGTCAGGGACTCGGCCGTGCTGGTGCGCTCCATAAGGCACCGCAACAACTGCTGGCGCTGCTCCAGGCTTTGGCGCTGCTGGATCAAGGTGGCCAGGCTTTGCGTGTGTTGCAGCTCAGCGGCCTTGAGCTCGGCTTCTCGGCTCTGGGCGTCTGCGGCATTGGCTTCCAGAGCAGTCAGCGAGTTCTGGCGCTCCTGGATCTCCGCCTGGAGACCATCCAGCTGCTGCAGGGTTTGCTGCGCTGCCTCATGGCGCAACCGGATGGGCTCCAGGCTCTTGGTGGCCAGCCCAATGGCGGCATCCAGGCGATCGACGGCCAGTGCGCCGTCCTGCAGACGCTTCTGGCTTTCGAGCAGCGCCGGCAGCTCCTGCGCTTGGAGCTGCTCCAGCTCCTCGCAGAGATCAGCTAGTTTCTCACTGGCGTCCTCGTAATCGGTGAGCCGAGCCAGCGCCAGCTGCATCCTGGCTTTGGCTGTGGTCAGGGCTTCTTCACGGGCGTAGAGGGGCGAGTTTTTCTTGGTGCCCCGGGTGGTGAAGTTTTCATCGAGCGCCTCTTGGATCCGCTTCTGCACCTGTTGATCCAGGGCCGACTCCTGCACCGCCGCGCCGCCACTGCGCTCCAGCTGCAGGCGCAACCGGTCGAAGTCGTAGTGGCTGGTGCTGGTGGCCAGCAGGTCATCGCCCGAGAGGCCCTGGCACACCCAGAGGTGAGCCCAGCGGCTGGGTAGCACCGTGCCGGCCTGCCGGCTGCCGATGATTTCGCCGACGCCCAGCAGTTCCGCCAACACGTCTTCAGCGGCGGGGCCCGTAAGCGACCTGCCGCTGCGTTCGGCCTGCAGCGTCACCTGTCCGGTGGTGCCGCTGAAGCGTTTGCGCAGGGTCCAGCTGTCGCCCTTGGCTTCAAAGCCGATCTGCACGATGGGCTGGCCCAGGTGCAGCCGCGACTGCAACGCCTCAACCGGCGCGCCCGGGGCCGAGGCCTTGAGGAACAGGGCCCGGTGCAGGGCTTCCACCAGGGTGCTCTTGCCGGATTCATTGGGCCCGCCGATCAAGGTGAGGCGGGGCGAGAAGTTGAGGTCCAGGTCGCCATGGAGGCGCACGTTCTGGAGTTGGCAGTTGAGAAGACGCATGGCGGATCAGCGGGTGGTGGTGAAGCGGAAGAGTTCGCAGAGGGCGGTGCGGATCCGGCTCGCCTCGTCTGAATCGGGATCGGTTTCGCGGCTGAGGCGCTGCTGCAACTGTTGGGCCACCTGGGCGATCAAGGGGTCTTCGCTGCGGGCGGTGAGCTGCTCGAGCTCCGAGGCCTCGGGGGCCTGCTGGCATTCACCCTTGATGCGCAGGCGCAGCAGCCGGTTCTGCAGATCGTCGAGCAGCTGTTGATAGCGGCGGTGGCCCGCGAGGCTGAGGCTGCCGCTGACCTCAAGACGCAGCAGGTCGCGGGCAACCCGACCGGCGGTGAGCTCTTCCAGCTGGCGCTCAAAGCGATCGAGATCGCCATCGCCGCTGAAGCGCAGCTTGAGGTTGTGCCAGCGGATCCGCCCGGTGGTCTGGGGTTGCACCGCTGGGGTGCTGCCGCGTTGCAGATCCACCAGCAGCACCTGGCCACGCTGGTTGCCCTCGCCCTGATCGAAGCGATCCGGCTCCGGCGTGCCCGGGTACCAGGCCTGGTTGGACACCTGCTTGAGGTTGTGCCAATCCCCCAAGGCGATGTAGTCGATCTGCCCGGCCGGCAATGCCGACAGATCGATCAGGTTGTTGGCTCCAGCCTGGGCTTCCTCGTCACCCTCGTAGTCCCGCCCCCCGAAGCCATG
>JAYKHC010000032.1:0-3669 GCA_035285465.1 Cyanobacteriota bacterium | reverse complement strand
AGAGCACGATCGGGCTGGAGCTGGAGGCGGTGAGGGCCAGCAGCTCGCGCAGGGCGGCGAAGCCGCCGAAGGGGGGCAGGGCCATCAGGCCGGCAGCTCCGCTGAGGAAGGCCAGGCCGATCAGGGGGCGCCGGCTCCACAGGCCGCCCAGCTGGGTGAGATCTTGAGTGATGTTGCTGATCACCACGGCCCCGACCGCCATCAGCAACAGGGCCATCGGCAGCGGATACACCAGCAGCAGGTGATCGGCCACGGAGCTGCCACCGAGGCCCACCGCCACGAACAGAAGGCCCATCCAGCTGCTCACCAGAAAGGAAAGGGCGCGCTTCACATCGATCTGGGCCAGAGCGATCAGAGAGCTCACCAGGGCGGTGGTGCCGCCCATCACCACCAGCAGGCCCTGGGCGATCGGGCTGAGCTCGATCACCGGCTCCAGGCGCAGCAGCACCCAGGCCCCGCCCGCCACCACCACGGAGTTGCGGAGCACGGTGGAGGGCAGGGGCCCCTCCATCGCTTCATCGAGCCAGAGGTGCAGGGGGATCTGGGCGCACTTGCCCATCGGGCCGGCGATCAGGGCCAGGACCAGAACCGTTGCCAGAGGGGAGAGGCTGCGATGGTTGTTGGCCATGTCGGCCGCCCAGGCCTGCAGGCCATGGAAGTTCCAGGTGCCGGCGATCGGCAGCAGGCCGATCACGCCCACCAGCAGGATCAGGTCGCCGATCCGCTTGGTGAGGAAGGCGTCACGGGCGCCCTTCACCACCAGGGACTGGTTGTACCAGGTGCCCACGATCAGGTAGGTGCCCAGGGTGAGCAGCTCCAGCACCACATAGCTGAAGAAGATCGAGTCGGTGATCACCAGCGCGCAGAGACCGGCCTCGAAGAAGCTGAGCGAGCCGAAGAAGCGCGGCCAGCCCCAGTCCATCTGCAGGTAACCGATGGCAAAGATCTGGGTGAGCACGTGCAGTCCGGTGATCACCGTCATGGCGATCAGGGCGGGCTCGGTGATCAGACCGTCGAAACCCACCCGCAGGCCAGCGGTGTCGAGCCAGGTCCAGCCGAAGGTGAGGGGCCTGTAGAGGGCATCGGCCCCTGCGGCGGCATTGCTGTGGAGCCCCATCAGCGCCAGCGTGCTGTGCACGAAGGAGAGGGACACGAACAGCAGGTTGAGGTAGCCGCAGGGACGGGGGCCCGTGCGGGCGATCAGCCCCGGCGACCACAGGAAGGACAGCAGCGATGCCACCAGGGGGTACAGGGGCACCAGCCAGGCCGTCTGAGCGAAGGAGACGGTCATCGCATCCGTTCAATGCAGGCAGGCAGTAAACCTTAGGGAGCACGTTCTGGGATTGGGCACGGAAGATCTGAATCGGCTGGGTGAATCTGTTGGGGGTTGCGTTTTGCGTTTCTCGTGAAGTTCGATCGAAAACAAGGGGACACAATGACGCGTGTCAGATCGCAACCATTTGATTCTTGACCTCAGGCTTATTTCACTATGTTTCGAGGTAATCGATCACCCGGTTGGAGAGTCTGCGGATGGCTGCGTTGGCTCGACGCTCTATCCCTCGTGCCGTATCTCGAGTTATCCCGAGCTCACGGGCCACGGCACAGAGATTCATGGGATCTGCCCCGTTCATGCCATAGCGCAGGCGGAGCAATTCGGCTTCGTGAGCAGGGAGTTCGGCCAGAACTCCCTCGAGGTCCTGGCGAAGTTGAAGCTCCGTGAGCCGATCCTGGGGGGCAGATGCCGTACACCGAAGGCTGTCCATCAGCCGGAGTTCGTTCTGGCTGGCCTTGGCTGAGTCGAGGCTGAGCGGTTCCCTGGCTCGAAACAGGGCTTCGCGGATGTCCAGTGGCTTGAAGCCGGTGGCAAAAGCGAGTTCGGACAGGTTGGGGGTGCGGCCGAGTTCCTGCCAGAGAGTCTGCTGGGCACGGCGGAGCTTGCTGAGCAGATCCACCATGTGGGCGGGGAGTCGGATGCTGCGGCTCTTGTCGGCCAGGGCGCGGCTGATTCCCTCCCGGATCCACCAATAGGCATAGGTGGAAAAGCGATAGCCCCGGGCGGGATCGAAGCGATCCACCGCTTTGATCAATCCGAGTGTGCCCTCCTGGATCAGGTCCTCCAGTTCGAGCTGGTGGTGGGCGTATTTGCGGGCCACGCTCACCACCAGACGCAGGTTGGCGGTAACCATCCGCTCCTTGGCGCGTTCAGCATGCCGAATCTGTCGTTCAAGCCTGGAGATGCTCAGCCTGGCCTCTGCGGCCCAGGCCTCTTGACTTGGAGACATCCCTCCACCGCGAAGTTTCAGTTCCTCTTTGATCTCCATCAATCTGAGACCTTGCTGAACGGCTCGGGCCTGGGTGATCTCCTCCTCCGGCGTTAGCAGAGGGATACGACCAATGAAGGAAAGGTGCCGGCCGAATGCGTCGCAGCCGCCCCGCGGGCGTTTCTGTGGCGCAGGCATTGGAAGGATGTCCGCAGTGAAGTTCGGTCAAGGTACTGAGTGTTCGGCTGGGTTGGGGGTGTTCTGAGCTCAATCTCACCAAGTCCAATCAGCATCATCAGCCCAACTGATCACGGGTGAATCGCATCGGTTGGGGTCGCCCTGCCCCGTCGACCTTGAGTTTTCGAACAACAGATCAACGGCAGTGCGGATCAGGTCAATTCATTGATCTGAGGATCGGCGGCGAAGGATCTGGTGTTGGGACAGGTTGCAGGAGGGCGTTCAAGAGAATCCGAGGGCGGCAGGCGAAGTTGCTGGTTACGACTCCTGGTTGCGCCCTGGCTGCTGATAAACGCCGGGAATGAAAAGGAAACGGTGGAGATGGATCAGGGTCAGTCGACACAGAGGCTTGCCACCGCCTGCTCCAGGGCTGCGTGGCGGCTCAGGCTGGTGCGTTCCATCGGTAGTTTTTTGAACAGTCCAAGCTTTTCAAGCCGCCGCTGGGTGGTGTCGGCAGCGCCCACCACAAACACCTGGCGGCCCTTCTCAATCGCCTCCTCCACCGCGTTCTCCACAGCCAGTGCCGCGGTGACGCCCAGGTGAGACACCTCAGAGAGGTCGAAGATCACGGCCTTACACTCCCCGATGGCATTGTGTTCGCGGGCAATCGCCTTGGCGACGCCGAAGATCATGGCGCCGTTGAGCTGGAACAGCAGCACCTGACCCTTGCCCTGATCGAGCAGCGCCTTCTCCTCGTCCGGAATCATCAGATCGCCATCGCCGGTGCTCACGGATTTCACGCGCTTGCTCTGCAAAGCGCTCATCTTGTCGATGGTGAGGATGTTGGAGATGAACACACCGATGCCCACGGCGGCGATCAGATCAACCAGCACCGTCAATGTGATCACCAGATACATGATCAGGGCGCCGCTGAGCGAGATGCGATGGGCTCGTCTGATGAAGCCCCAGTCGACGATGTCGACTCCCACCTTGAGGGCGATGCCGGCCAGCACGGCCTGGGGAATCTGAGCAGCCACACCGGTGAGGGCGAGGATCACCACCATCAAGATCACGGCCCGGCTGATACCCGAGAGGGCACTGCGCCCGCCCGATTGGATGTTCACCACCGTGCCCATGGTGGCGCCGGCACCAGCCAGGCCACCGAACAGGCCAGACACCAGGTTGCCGAGTCCCTGACCAATCAGCTCCTTGTTGGAGTTGTGCTCGGTGC
>JAYKHC010000031.1:0-6632 GCA_035285465.1 Cyanobacteriota bacterium | reverse complement strand
AAGTCCTCCACGGCGCGTTCGATGTCCCCACTTGCTGTTTCATGGTTCCGAACATGGAGTTGGATCTGCAGCCCGGTGATGTGGTGAAGGTGCTCGAATCGGCTGCTCTCGGTTGGGTCCGCGCCCGTGTGATTCGCGTCAAGTCAGGCGGGCGTGTTGTCGTTCAGAGCGATCAGGGCAGGGAGTTCACGGCACGGGGGAATCAGGTGCGCCTGATTGAACCGGCAGGCTTCCGGCCCTAGACATGACTTCTGATTGCTTCATCAAGTTGACGCCCGGGCCGTTGCTGCTTGATAATCAGATTTCGGGAAGCGGTCCTCGGGATCGATCATTCCCGGGTTACTGAACATCCCATTGGGTGATCAGTAACCAACAGCAGGTCACTGAAGCCTGCTGTGTTTTCTGGGACTGTAGTTCAATCGGTTAGAGCACCGCCCTGTCACGGCGGAAGTTGCGGGTTCGAGCCCCGTCAGTCCCGTTCTCATATGGTTTCACCCTGTCGGGTCCGCCTGGCCCCCAGCCCCACAGGCACCCTGCACATCGGCACAGCCCGAACGGCCGTCTTCAACTGGCTCTTCGCCCGCCATCACGGCGGCAGCTTTCTCCTGAGGATTGAAGACACCGATCGCGAACGCAGCAAGCAGGAATACACCGACAACATTCTCGAGGGTCTGCGCTGGCTGGGACTTCACTGGGACGGGGAACCGGTCATCCAGAGCGAACGGCTCGACAGCCATCGACAGGCGATCCAGCAGCTGCTCGACAGCGGTCATGCCTACCGCTGCTACGCCACAGAGGAAGAACTCACGGCGATGCGGGAAGCCCAGACGGCGTCCAGGCAGGCCCCCCGTTATGACAACCGTCACCGCCAGCTCAGCCCTGAACAACAGGCGGCCTTCATTGCCTCAGGGCGTGAGCCGGTGATCCGCTTCCGCATCGATGACAATCGCACGATCACCTGGACAGACCTGGTGCGCGGGGAGATGAGCTGGAGCGGCTCGGACCTGGGTGGAGACATGGTGATCGCCCGCCGCGCCCCCAGCGACCGGATCGGCGACCCTCTCTACAACCTGGTGGTGGTGGTGGACGATGCCGCCATGGCCATCAGCCACGTGATCCGAGGCGAAGACCACATCGCCAACACCGCCAAGCAACTGCTGCTCTACGAGGCCCTCGGCTACCCGATACCCCGGTTCGCCCACACCCCCCTGATCCTCAATCAGGAGGGCAGGAAGCTCTCCAAGCGCGATGGGGTCACCTCGATCAGCGACTTTCGTCGCATGGGCTACACGGCTGAGGCCCTGGCCAATTACATGACCCTGCTGGGCTGGTCACCTCCCGAAGGGATGGGAGAGCGCTTCAGCCTCGACCAGGCAGCCGAACGATTCGGGTTCGAGCGGGTGAACCGAGCCGGCGCCCGTTTTGACTGGGACAAGCTCAACTGGCTCAACGGTCAGGTGCTGCGCGAACAGGGACCCGATCTGCTGCGCCTTCAGCTGCTGCCCCTCTGGCAGGCAGCCGGCTTCGAGGCCGGAGGGGACCCGGACTGGGAAACCGATCTCAGTGAGCTGCTGAGCACCTCCCTCACCTTGCTGGCCGATGGGGTGGAGCAGGCACGCCCCTTCTTCTCAACCCCTGAGCTGGAGGAGACCGCCAGCGCTCAGTTGGCCATGAAGGGAGCCAGACCAGCCCTGGAGGCGCTGCTCGAGCGGCTGCCCGTGGAGGCTCTCTCTGCTGAACAGGCTCAGATCCTGCTCGGAGAGTCGGCCGCAGCAGCGGGCGTCAAGAAAGGACTTCTCATGAAAACCCTGAGAGCAGCCCTGCTGGGACGTCTCCAGGGCCCGGATCTGCTCGCTTCCTGGTTGCTGCTGCATCGGCGCGCCGAGGATCGGAACCGGATCCAGAGGTGCCTCTAGGCCGGTTCCACCAGGTTGAGACTCCGGGCCAGGGCAGGAGCCGTGAAACCCTGCAGGCCAACGGTGATCAGGATCATCAGGAAGACAAGACCCTTCAGGGATCCGCCACCGTCCACGCCGGCCTGATCGAGTTGCAGGGCAAACAGGCTGGCCACGGCAGCCGTCACAATGCCGCGGGGCGCAATCCAGCCAACAATCAGCTTCTCGCGCCAGCCCATTCCGGGCATGCCCACGGCTGCCAGCTGGATGACCAGCAGGCGAAACGGCATCAGGGCCAGAACGGCGAGGAGTCCTCCCATGCCGAGGGGGCTGAGCTCAGGCCAACTCAGATCGGCTGCCAGCAGGGGAAACAGAACGGTGATGGCCAGCTGGGCCAGCTGGGCCAGCAGGTCCGCCAGGGGGCCGGCCTGCTCATCGTTGAGCCTCGACCCCAGAACCACTCCGGCGCTCACCGCTGCCGGCAGGGCCGCTTCCGGCAGCTGCATGTCCACTCCGGCGGCGAGCAGAAACAGAAATCCGAGGCTCAGCTGCAGGCAGAGCGCCGGAGAGGGGGCCGGCAGTCGCTGGATCAGTTCCGCCAGGATCCAGCCACCGGCTGCTCCGATCGCCACTCCGCCGCCGAAGCGCAGCAACAACAACAGCACCACATCCTGCCAGTGGCCCAGATCGCCTAGAGCCACCTGCAGCAACAGCAGGGCCAGCACCGCCGAAAAGGGTTCCAGAATCAGCCCCTCGGCCTCGAGAATGCGGCCGAGGGGCTGCAGCAGTCGGATCTGGCGCACCATCGGGTTCACAACCGTGGGGCCCGTGGCCAGGGCAATCGCACCGAAGACCAGGGCGAGAGGCCAGCTGAGCCCCACAAGCAGGTGGGCCAGCGCGGCTCCCCCACTCAGACTGAGCAGCACCCGCATCCCCACCAGCCGCAGCACGGTCTGCTGGAGGTCCCGACCGGCCAGTCGCAGGTTCAGTCCGCCGTCGAACAGGATCAGGCTCACCAGCAGCAACACCACAGGCCCCAGCCCCGTCCCCAGCGCGTCGGGAGTCACCAGCTTCAACCCGGCCTGACCGCAGCCCAGGCCGACAGCCAGCAGCAGCACCACTCCGGGCAGGCCACTGAGCCCGGAGATCAGCTGGGCCAGCGCTCCCGCGAAGAGCGCGGCGCCCCAGATCAACTCAGGGCGTGGCGACATCGGGCCGGGATCAGGCGTCCGCTGAACCGTACTGGGGCTCCACACGGATCCCGATCACGCTGGAAGGACGGACCACCAGATACTCTCCTTCGAGCTCGTTGATCGGCACGTTCACGAAGGTGTCGCTGCCGGCTGGGGTCAGCACGCCGCCATACCACTGCTGAAAGCTCTCCAGCGTCGGGAAGTGGACCGACTCTGTCTGTCCTCCGCTGAGCAGAAGATGAACGGCATAGCGGCGGGGTGTTCGGGGCATGGGGCCATCACCGAGGCATTCCGTCGGCTTCAGGATGCCTCAGCGACTCATCGGCATCCAGGGTTGCCAGGCGTCGCCATTTCGCCGGCCTGTCTCCTCAGTTCTGCCAGGCTGTTCCGATCTCAGGGGATCAGAACTGGTGAGTGCGGCTGACGCGAATGGCGAAAAGCCCCTGCTGCTGCTGATCGATGGGCATTCCCTGGCTTTCCGCAGTTTCTATGCCTTCAGCAAGGGGGGGGAGGGCGGTCTGAGCACCAGGGCGGGGATTCCCACTTCGGTGACCTACGGCTTTCTCAAGGCCCTGCTCGACACCTGTCGGGGGCTCAGGCCCCAGGGCGTGGTGGTGGCCTTCGACACCGCTGAGCCCACGTTCCGTCATGAGGCCGACGCGGCCTACAAGGCCCACCGCGACGAAGCGCCTGAGCATTTTTTTCAGGATCTGGAAAATCTGCAGCAGATCCTGCAGCATTCGCTCGACATTCCCCTCTGCCAGTTACCCGGCTATGAGGCCGACGATGTGCTGGGAACCGTGGCCAACCGAGCGGCCGATCTGGGCTGGAGGGTTCGGATCCTCTCCGGCGACCGGGATCTGTTTCAGCTGGTGGATGACCAGCGTGATATCGCCATTCTCTACATGGGCGGCGGGCCCTACGCCAAGACCAACGGCCCCACCGAGATCCGCCGAGAGGGTGTGATCAACAAGCTGGGTGTCACCCCCGAGGAGGTGGTGGATCTCAAGGCCCTCACCGGCGACAGCTCGGACAACATCCCCGGGGTGAAGGGCGTGGGTCCGAAAACCGCCATCAATCTTCTGGCGGCCTATCAGCACGTGGATGGGATCTACGCCGCCCTGGAGGCTCTCGCGCAGGCGGGTGCCAAGGCCAGGGATCCGAAAGGAGTGCTCAAGGGGGCCCTTGTGACCAGGCTGAACTCCGGCCGGGAGAACGCCTTCCGCTCGCGCATGCTGGCCCGGATCCTGGTGGATATCCCACTGGCGGAGCAACCACGGCTTGAACTGGGGGCGGTGAACAGCGAGGCACTGGCCGGCAGCCTCGAGGAGCTGGAGCTCCATTCGTTGGTGAAGCAGGTTCCCCGATTCGCCGAGCTGTTCTCCGCCCATCCGCCTGATCAGCGGAACCCCCCGGCCCCGACCAAGCCCGGAGCCGAGATTCATCCATCGGGGTCGGTGCCTGATTCCACCCCCTCGGTGCTTCCTGATGCGGGAACCGTTCCGGTGCTGGAGCCCCAGCTGATCACCACCCCGGAGGCCCTGGCCGGCCTGCTGCAGCGGCTGCTCGCGGCCACGGATCAGGCCGCGCCGATCGCCCTCGACACCGAAACCACCTCCCTCAACCCTTTCAGGGCTGAGTTGGTGGGCATCGGCCTGGCCTGGGGGGAAGGGCCGGCGGATCTGGCTTACATCCCGATCGGCCACCAGCCACCGCTGGCCGGGGATCTGCTCAAGGAGCCCCCGAAGGCACCTCAGCAGCTGCCTCTGGATGAGGTGCTCAGCGCCCTGGCCCCCTGGCTCAGCAGCGCTGCGCACCCCAAAACCCTTCAGAACGCCAAATACGACCGGCTGGTGCTGCTGCGTCATGGCCTGACCCTGGAGGGCGTGGTGATGGACACCCTGCTGGCCGATTACCTACGTGATGCCAACGCCAGGCACGGCCTGGAAGAGCTGGCTGAGCGCAACTTCGGCTTCCGCCCCACCAGCTACGCGGAGCTGGTGCCCAAGGGTGCCGATTTCTCATCCGTGCCTCTTGAGGTGGCAGCCAGGTACTGCGGCATGGATGTGCACCTCACCTGGCGCCTGGCGCAGCTGCTGCGGGAGCAGCTGGCAGCCCTGGGCGAGCGGCTGCCGCTGCTGCTGGAGCAGCTGGAGCTGCCGCTTGAGCCGGTGCTGGCGGCGATGGAGGCCACCGGCATCCGCATCGACACCGCCTACCTGGCGGAACTCAGCAACGAGATGGCCGCCAGCCTGGAGCGCCTGGAGACCGACGCCAAAGCGGCTGCCGGGGTGGACTTCAACCTCGCCTCTCCCAAACAGCTGGGTGAGCTGCTGTTCGACACCCTGGGGCTGGATCGCAAGAAATCGCGCCGCACGAAAACGGGGTGGAGCACCGACGCGACCGTGCTGGAAAAGCTCGAAGCCGACCATCCGGTGGTGCCTCTGGTGCTGGAGCACCGCACGCTCAGCAAGCTCAAGAGCACCTACGTGGATGCCCTGCCGGCGCTGGTGGAGCCGGAAACCGGCCGGGTACACACCGACTTCAACCAGGCGGTGACCGCCACCGGGCGCCTCTCCAGCAGCAACCCGAATCTGCAGAACATCCCGGTGCGCACCGAGTTCTCGCGCCGCATCCGCAAGGCGTTCCTGCCCCAGCAGGGCTGGCGGCTGATCTCCGCCGACTACTCCCAGATCGAGCTGCGCATCCTGGCCCACCTCTCCGGCGAAGAGGCCCTGGTGGAGGCTTATCGCGCCGGCGACGACGTTCATGCCCTGACGGCACGGCTGCTGCTCGACAAAGCCCCCGACGATGCGGTGAGCAGCGATGAACGGCGGCTCGGCAAAACGATCAACTTCGGGGTGGTGTACGGCATGGGCGCCCAGCGCTTCGCGCGCGAAACAGGCGTGGGCCAGGCCGAGGCCAAAGAGTTCCTGAGCCGATACAGGCAGCGCTACCCGAAGGTGTTCGCCTTCCTGGAGCTGCAGGAGCGGCTGGCCCTGAGCCAGGGCTACGTGGAAACGATCCTGGGCCGCCGCCGCCCGTTCGCCTTCGACCCCGGGGGGCTGGGCCGCCTGCTTGGCAGCGACCCTCTGGCCATCGATCTGGAGAGCGCACGCCGAGCCGGCATGGAGGCCCAGCAGCTGCGGGCCGCGGCCAATGCTCCGATCCAGGGGTCGAGCGCCGACATCATCAAGCTGGCGATGGTGCAGCTGCACCGCGCCCTGGCGGAGCAGGCGCTGCCGGCGCGACTGCTGCTGCAGGTTCACGACGAACTGGTGCTGGAAGCGGAGCCGGCCGCCATGCCCCAGCTGCGGGAGCTGGTGAAACACACCATGGAGCACGCCGTGAGCCTTTCGGTGCCGCTGCTGGTGGAAACCGGCGTCGGCGCCAACTGGATGGAGGCGAAATAGCCCTTCTGCCTACGGTGCCTGGCATTCCGCTCAGCATCCACCCGTGACCCTGCGGCTCACCAACACCCTCACCCGGCGCGTGGAGACCTTTGAACCGCTGGTGCCAGGTCGGGTGAGCATCTACTGCTGCG
>JAYKHC010000030.1:0-17302 GCA_035285465.1 Cyanobacteriota bacterium | reverse complement strand
GGCAGAGCAGGCAGCGGGTGCCAGCGTGAACGGATCGCTGTGATGGAGCGGCACCGGTGTTTCTGGGCAGTGCTCAGCAAGCCGGCGCTGGATCAGCCGGGCGCGCTCCTGCTTTCTCAACGATCAGGCAAGGGCAGCGAAGCAGTCACGGAAGGCCGTGATCGTGGCGTCAATGTCCGCATCCGAGTGAGCCAGGGACGTGAACCCGGCCTCAAAGGCACTGGGGGCCAGATAGATGCCCCGTTGCAGCATCGCCCTGTGAAGCTTGCCGAAGCGGACGGCATCAGCGGCCTTGGCTTCCTCGAAGTTGCGCACCGGACCCTCACAGAGGAAGAAGCCGAACATGGCGCTGATCGAACCACCGGTGATGGGCAGTCCGGCGGCGCGTCCAGCCTCGAGGATGCCGGTGATCAGGCGTTTGGTGGAAGCCTCCAGACGCTCATAGGTGCCCGGCTGCTTCAACAGCTCAAGAGTCTTGATCCCGGCGGTCATCGCCAGGGGATTGCCGCTCAGGGTCCCTGCCTGATACATCGGACCCGCCGGAGCCACCATGGCCAGGATGTCGGCTCTCCCGCCATAAGCGCCCACCGGTAGTCCACCACCGATCACCTTGCCCATGGTGGTGAGATCCGGTGTGACGCCGAAACGGGCCTGAGCGCCGCCATAACTGATGCGGAAGCCCGTCATCACTTCATCGAACACCAACAGGGAGCCGTTCTCGCGGGTGAGCTCGCGGATGCCCTCCAGAAATCCCGGAACCGGCGGAATGAAACCGGCGTTGCCGACCACCGGCTCCAGAATCACGCCGGCAATCTCCCCGGGGTTTTCGGCGAACAGCTGCTTGACGGACTCCAGATCGTTGTAAGGAGCTGTAAGGGTGCTGGCGGCCGTGGACCGGGGAACACCCGGCGAATCCGGCAGGCCCAGGGTGGCCACACCCGAACCCGCCTTCACCAGGAACATGTCGGCATGGCCGTGGTAACAGCCTTCGAACTTGATCACCTTTTCACGCCCGGTGAAGGCGCGCATCAGCCGCAGCACCGACATGCAGGCTTCGGTGCCGCTGTTCACAAATCGCACCATCTCCACCGATGGAACGGCCTCGATCACCAGCTCGGCAAGCTGATTCTCCAGCTCGCAGGGTGCACCGAAACTGGTTCCCTTCTCAAGAGCCTCATGCAGGGCTGCGATCACCTCCGGATGGGCGTGGCCGCAGATGGCCGGCCCCCAGCTGCCGATGTAGTCGATGTAGCGGTTGCCATCCACATCCCAGGCGTAGGGCCCCTTGACGCGATCGAAGACAATCGGATTTCCACCGACCGAGCGGAAGGCCCGGACCGGCGAACTGACCCCTCCGGGCATCAGCCCCTGGGCGGCGCTGAAGATTTCCTGGGAGCGTGAGGTGGCTTGAGCGGGAGCCGAAGCGGGAGCCGAGGTCAAGGCGTCTTCCGGGAACGGGTGTTACATCCGGCCCCATCCTGACTCAGAGTTGGCAGATTCTGCGGAACGTGACTGCCCGATGGTCGACGCCCCATCTCCGATCCGCATCGACTGGAGCGGTCTGCAGCGTCGACTGCGTTCGCTGCTGCCGCCGCGATCCATCGTCTCCGCTCCCCAGGAGTTGCTGACCTACGACTGTGACGGCCTCACGCTGGAGCGCCACCGCCCCCCCCTGGTGGTCCTGCCTGAGACGACCGAGCAGGTCGCAGCGGTGGTACGGCTGTGTGATGAGCTCAGGATCCCCTTCATCGCCCGCGGCAGCGGGACCGGGCTCTCCGGTGGAGCGGTGGCCGAACGGGAGGCTCTGGTGATCGCCACCAGCCGCATGCGCTCGATCCTCTCGGTGGATCTGGCCAACCGGCGTGTGGTGGTGCAGCCCGGGGTGATCAACAGCTGGGTGACACGGGCGGTGGCCGGTGACGGCTTCTATTACGCCCCTGATCCCTCCAGCCAGGTGGCCTGCAGCATCGGCGGCAACGTGGCAGAGAATTCCGGAGGTGTTCACTGCCTCAAATACGGCGTCACCAGCAATCACGTGCTGGCGATGGAGGTGGTGCTTCCCGATGGAACGGTGACCCAGCTGGGCGGCGGGCTGGAGGAGATGCCCGAACTGGATCTGCGCGGTTCCTTCATCGGCAGCGAAGGAACGCTCGGCATCGCCACGGCGATCACCCTGCGGCTGCTGCAGGCACCCCAGAGCGTGGCGGTGCTGCTGGCCGATTTCACCTCCATGGAAGCCGCCGGGGAAGCGGTGCGGCTGGTGACGGCCGCCGGGGTGCTTCCAGCTGGCATGGAAATGATGGATCGGCTCACGATCGAAGCTGTCAACGACAGCTTCGGCAGGGAGGAATACCCTCACGATGCGGCGGCGGTGCTGCTGATCGAGCTGGATGGCCAGGAAGCTGAGGTGGCCGCAGGAGCCACACTGGCCCGGGAGCTCTGTCATCAGGCGGGCGCCCGGGCCGTGCGAGTGGCCCGCGATCCCAGGCAACGGGAGCTGCTCTGGAAAGGTCGCAAGAGCGCCATCTCCGCACTCGGACGGCGCTACCCCAATTACTACCTTCAGGACGGCGTGGTGCCCCGCAGCGCTCTGCCTCGGGTGCTGGCCGCGATCGAACGTCTCAGCACCCGCTATGGGCTGCCGGTGGCCAACGTGTTCCACGCCGGGGACGGCAACCTTCACCCGTTGATCCTCTACCGCAACGAGCAGACCGACATCCGTGAACGGGTGCAGCAACTCGCCGCTGAGATCCTCAGACTGTGCGTGGAGGTGGGAGGCAGCATCACCGGTGAGCACGGGGTGGGGAGCGACAAGCGCTGTTACATGGAATGGATGTTCAGCCCTGATGATCTCGAAACCCAGCAGATGCTCCGTGAGGCTTTCGATCCGGCGCGGCTGGCCAACCCCGGAAAGGTTTTCCCGACACCACGGGGCTGTGCGGAGTCCGCCCGGCGGGTGCAGGTGCTGAGAAGGGAAGGAGTGAAGCTGCCTGAGCAGGCGCTGGTGTTCTGACGCTCAGGTCCAGTCGTCCGGATCAGCGTCGGGATCCGGGGGCCAGACCAGATTCACCACCACAGGCGCATGATCGCTGGGCTGGAGGTTTCCACGCGGGCCCCTGTCGATCCGGCAACCGGTTGCACAGTTGACCAGGTCCTCGCTGAGGTAGATGTGATCGATCCTCCAGCCCCGATCGTTCTCCCAGGCACCGCTGCGGTAGTCCCACCAGCTCCAGTGGCCCGAGGCGGGCTCGAACAGCCGGAAGGCATCCACCAGACCGCTGCCGAGAGCCTCAAGCAGAGCCCGGCGCTCGGCCTCACTGGCCATGATCCCACCGCTGAGCCGCTCGGGATCCGGCAGGTCGCGGGCCTCCGGCCCGATGTTGAAATCCCCGACCACACACAGAGGCTCACCCCGCTGTTCAAGATCCGCCCGAAAGCGGCCCAGACACCCCAGCCAGCTGAGCTTGTAGCGGTACTTGTCGCTGCCGAGGGCGCTGCCGTTGGGAACGTAGAGATTCAGCACGCGCACACCCTCCACCAGGGCACTGATCAGCCGCTTCTGATCAGCCATGGCGTGAGCCTCCGCGTCATCAGGCAACAGGGACTCAAAGCCGATCTGCACATCGTCCATCGGCAGTCGGCTGAGGATGGCGACGCCGTTGTAGGCCTTCTGACCGCTGATGGCTGCGGCATAACCGATGGCCTCAAAGGCCTGCACTGGAAACAGGGGATCGGCCACCTTGGTTTCCTGGAGGCAGAGAACATCCGGTTGCTCCTGCTCAAGCCAGGCGAGCACCTGAGCCAGGCGGGTGCGCACGGAATTCACATTCCAGGAGGCAATGCGCATCGTCGGCAGCACGTTGCCACGATCCTGACTGAGCACCGAGAGGCACAGGGACAACACCCGACGATCGCCCTTAGCATGAGCGGGATTTCCAGAGGGGAGCCACCCTTCGGCTCAGGCTTTGCATGGATCTTTCACTTCAGCGTGGTGCCGCTGGGCTCGCCTCGGCCCTGCTGCTGATCGGGACAACCGCCGGGCCGTCCCTGGCCCAGGAGCGGGGCTACGGCCAGACCGTGGGTGGATATCCCCAGCAGGACCGGGAGTTCGGCAACGGATCGGAGGCCGGCACCAGCATCTTCAACACCGCCAACCCGATGGACCTGATGAACGTGCTGCGGCGGGCCACCGCGATGGATGATGCGACCCCGCCGGGCGATGCCATCGATGCCGCGCTCAACGACTACCAACAGCAGGGCGCGGGTTCAGCAGGGATCAACCGGGTTCCCTGAGATTGCGCTGGTTCTGGGACTGGCGCAGACTCTGCAGCCCCCAGGCGATGGCCATCTGATCCAGTTTCTCCTGAGTCGAGCCGCTGCTGAGAGCCCGGGCCTGAACCAGGGCTTTGTTGGCGCCGGCTCCATCACCGGCCTGCCTCAGCAACAGCGCCGAGGCGAGCAGGGGCCGCGGATCCCTGGGAAACTGCGCAGTCAGAGACGTCAGCGTGGCCCGGGCCTCCGACGGGCGTCCGAGCTGCTGCTGAACATTCGCCAGCAGCAATCCCAGTTTCAGCGCTTCCGGTGTGACCACGGGTGATCGGGCCCGGATCAGGGCAGCCTGAACCAGGGCCTCAGCCTGAAGACCGCGACGCGTCTCCAGCAACAGAAACGCCATCAGGGACAGGGCTTCGATCCGATCGGGCCGGCGTGCCAGCAGCTGGCGCAGTTCCCGCTCGGCGCCGGCACGATCACCCTGCTCCCGTCGCAGTTCGGCCAGCAGCAGGCGCAGGCTCCAACGCTCGGGCTGTCGGTCAGCCAGAGTCTCCAGCAGGTCGATCGCCTGGGGTCTGCGGTTGAGAGCCACCAGCAGTTCCAGCAGTTTCTGTTGCTCTGCCACCGAGGCCTTGCCCTGACGCACCCTGGGCAGCAGGCGCTCCACCTGTCCCTGCACCGATCGCTCAGCTGTTCTGGAGGCGCTGCGCTGCCACTCACCCGCCCACCAGCCGAGCAGCGATCCGACGACCAACAGCCCGGTTCCGGCCAGGCCGAGCCACAGGCCAGGGTGGCGTTGGGGAGAGGGCATCAGCGACGACACGCACAGAGACCAGTCTGCAGGCTGTATCCCATACCATTGGCCCCGGGTCAGCCACGACCATTCCGCCAGAACTGATGCGTCAGCACCCCATTTCGCCGGTCACCGAGCCGATGCAGTATCGGGCCATCGGCCTTGTGCGAGGCATCTACGAGCCAGCTGATCCCGCCCAGCTCACCCGAGGCCGGCTGCGCTGTGAGGACGGCACGACCATCGAAGCCGTTGTGCTCGGTCGCCTGCTCACCCTGATGCGCCGTCACCTCGATCTGGCCCGGCCGCACCTCTGGGTGGTGTACCCCCGATCCCGTGATGAGCACACGCTTCATCTCCAGTTGGTGGGGGTCTGGGAACCCAGCACCCTCGAACCGGATCTGGAGCCGCCCGCCCAACACCCCTCCGACGAACCTGCGGAAGGCGATGGATATTTCTCGATCCGCGGCGAATTGATCTACACCCGACCCGAGACGGGTGACCTGGTCATCAAGGTGAAGGTGATGCCCCGTCCTGACGGCAGTCGACCGCTGCCGTTCAAACTGCAGCTGAAGGGCACGATTCCTCTGGAACATCTCCGTCACTTCGTGGCGCTGGAGATGCGGCGCCAGGACCAGGAGATTCACCTCGAGAAGATCGAAGTGATCGGTCCGGTGGCCCAGCGTGGCAGCCGCGGCGGCCGCAAGACCGCCCGCAAAACCGCTGCCGTCGGCAAGCGGCCGTCCGGGAAAGGGCCCGGCAAGGACGGTGCCGTGCGTGGCCCGGTCGCTCGTCCGGTGCGGCCATGAGCGACCCCCTGGCCGCAGGCCTGGTCGTTGCCCTGGTCAGCCTGGTGGCGGTGCTGGGGCCGGCGTTGGGCCTCTCACCCTGGCTGATCTCGCTGCTGGTGCTGTTCGGGCTTGGAGGGCTCAGCCTCGATGCCGCTCGCTTCGGCGGACGGGGCGGACATCTGCTCGCTGAAGCGCTTCCGGGAGGGGAGGGCCGGCTCAGGAGAGTCGCCGTTCACGAGGCCGGACATGTGCTGGTGGCCGCCGATGAAGGAATGGCTGTCAGGCAGGTGCTGGTGGGCAGCCTGGCCTGCCTGCGCGCTGGGCTGGAAGCCAACGGCAGCACCCAGCTTGAGCCGCCTGAACACGCCAGGCTGCCGGTGGAGGAGCTGCGCCGCTGGAGCCGGGTTCTTCAGGCGGGCATGGTGGCCGAGACCCTGATCTTCGGCGACAGCCGCGGTGGCGCCGACGATCGCAGCCTGCTGGGCCGGCTCTGGGGCCTCTCCGGACTCGACGTGGAGACCGCTCAGCGGGAGCAGCGCAGGGCCCGCAGGGAGGTGCTCCAGATGCTTCGTGGCCGGCGCGTGGAACTGGAGCAGCGCGCTGAGGTCCTGCTGGCGACGGCACCCCGGCTGGGCCGCCCGCAACCCGCGTGACCCTGGCTGTCCTGGATGCCCCGACCGGTCTGGCCGGCAACATGCTGCTGGCGGCACTCCTGGATGTGGGCGTTCCAGAAGCGGTGGTGACGGAGCCTCTGAGCCGCCTCGGTCTTGAGGGTCGCTATCGGCTGGTGCAGGAAGAGCGGCGCAGCGGCGGACTGCGGGGGCGGCACCTGAATGTGGAACTTCTGGAACACTCTCCGGCTCATCGCCGCTGGGGGGGGGTGCGGGAACAGCTGATGGAGGTGGACTGGCCCGAGAACCTGCGCCAACGGGTGCTGGATGTCTTCACCCTGCTGGCGGAAGCGGAAGCCGCCGTGCACGGCCACAGCCCCGAACAGGTGCACTTCCATGAGGTGGGTGCCCTCGATTCCCTCGTCGATGTGGTGGGGGTCTGTGCCGGGCTGCTTCACCTTGGGGTTGAGCGGCTGGTGTGCACAGCACCGCCCGCTGGCCACGGCAGCGTCTGCACGGCCCATGGAGCCCTGCCCGTGCCGGTTCCGGCGGTGCTCGAGATCGCCCGCCGCTGCTCGATTCCCCTGGCCTCCAGCGAGGGCTTCCCCGCTGCGGAACTCACCACGCCCACCGGTCTGGCCCTGATGGCCTGCTGGGCGGAACGCTTCGGGGTGGCCCCCTCGCTCGTGCCGGAGGCCATCGGGATCGGACTTGGTTCCCATCCTCTGGATCGCCCCAATCTGCTGCGGCTGGTGCTGGCCGCGGGCGCAGCGGAGAGCGCCGCGGATCCCGCTCTCGAGACGGTGCTGCTGCAGCAGGCCCAGCTGGATGACGCCACGCCCGAGGACCTGGCCTTTCTCGCCGACGAGCTGCGCCAGGCCGGCGCGCTGGAGGTGTTCAGCGAGTCGATCGCCATGAAGAAGGGACGCAGCGGCACCCTGCTCACGGTGATTGCCAGGGCCGATGCCGGCCAGCGACTGCGCCGCATCTGGTGGCGCCACGGCACCAGCCTCGGAATCCGGGAGCAGTGGCAGCAGCGCTGGGTGCTGCAACGCCGCTCCCGCGTCCTGGACACCCCGATGGGGCCGGTGCGCATCAAGGAATCGCTGCGGCCGGAGGGCGGCTGGCAGGCCAAGCCTGAGCACGACGACCTGGTGACCCTGGCCCGACGCCTCCGCTGCCCGATCGGCGAGGTGCGTGAGCGGGTGATGCGCGCGTGGCGGCCATGAAAGGCCCCCTGCTTTTCCGGCAGCCGGCGCTGCCCGCGCTTCCCGCGCTGCCCGGAAAGCTGCGCCTGTGGGTGACCTTGCTGAGCCTCGGTTTCCTGCTCTCGGCGTTGCTGAACAATTCCGCTGAGCTGCTGCAGCAGCGACTGGATCTCCAGGGCTGGCTGTGGCTGTCGCTCGGGGTCGGCCTGAGTCTGCTCAGCTTGCTGCTGAGCGCAACCAGCTGGCGTGTGCTGCTGCAGCAGCTGGGGATGATGCCCGGCTCAAACCCTGTGATGGTGGCGTACATCGAAACCAATCAGCGCCGACACCTTCCCGGCGGACTGGCGCACCTGGCAACGCGGCTGTCCTTTCTGCGGGGGATGAACCCCTCAGCGATGGTGTCGGCGAATGCCGGTCCATCCCTGCTGGCCGTGCTGCTCGAGCCGCTGCTCGCCTGCTTCGCCTGCCTTGCACTGGTGGGGATCGGTGGCTGGCAGAGAGGGATCGGAGCCGTCTGCCTCGCCCCGCTGCTGTTGCTTCAACCACGCTGGCTTCAGGGGCTGCTGGCCTGGCTTCAGCAAACCCTGGCCCCGGATCTCGGGGTGGATCCAGCCGAGCTGGATCCACCGGCCCCCACGCTCAGAACAACGCTCTTGAGCGGCCTGGTGGGCGAGCTGGCCGTGGTGATGATCCGGTTTGGGGCCTTTGGCTGCTGTCTGATGGCGTTTGACCTCGGAGCCAGCCTCGATTGGAACGCCTGGTTGGCAGGATTTGCGCTGGCCTGGGCAGCCGCACTGGTGATCCCGGGCGCACCGGCCGGACTCGGAGTGTTCGAAGCCGTCCTGCTGATCCGTCTCGGCGCCGTGGTGCCGGCGGCAGCGCTGCTGGTCGTGGCCCTCAGCCACCGGGGCGTTCTGAGCCTGGCCGATGGTCTGGCGGCCGTCACCACAGCACCTCGGACCTGAGCCCTGCGTACCGACCTGTCATGAATCTCACCAACGAACTGGCGCGCCAGCGCAATCGGGATGCTGCCGAGCGCACCCTGATGGCCTGGATCCGCACCTGTCTGTCCCTGATCAGTTTCGGTTTCGGTCTGGACAAGATCGTGGGGGCGATCGACCGAACCACCGGCGCGACCGGACCGCGCCCCGGGGTGGTGGCGGTGGCTGTGGCCTTCGTGCTCACCGGCATCCTGGCGATGTCGGCAGCCACCGTGCAGCACCTGCGAGAGCTGAAGCGTCTGCGACGGGATGAGTTCGTCTATGTGGAATCACCGCGGTTCGCGGCGGCCACCGCCACTGTGATCGCCCTGATCGGGGTGATGGCGATGGGAATCCTGCTGGTGGAGCTGGCCACCTGATCGGCTGAACCTGTTGAGAAGCGCTGATTATTGTTCAGGTGTTTTGAACTCTCAGGTGTCCGTTCGATCCCCTGCCGACGGTCCGGAGGATCTGCGCAGCTCGCTGCATGACCGTGGCCAGCGGCTCACGCCGCAGCGGCAGTTGGTGCTGGGGCTGTTCGAGCGACTCGGGGAAGGCCGTCATCTCAGTGCGGAGGAGGTTCATCAGCGCTTGCTCCAGGCCCATGAGCGGGTGTCGCTGGCCACGGTGTACCGCACCCTTCGACTGCTGAACTCGATGGGCAAGCTTCAGGAGCTGGAACTGCCGGAAGGCGGGCGCCGTTACGAACTGGGTGGTGACGAACACCGGGACCATCATCATCTGGTGTGTGTGCGCTGCGGTCGAACCGAGGAATTCCAGGACTCCTCGGTGCTGGCGGCGGGGGGAGGCGCCGCCGCTCTGCATGGGTTCCGCCTGCTGGAGTGTGTTCTGAATGTGAGGGCCCTCTGCCCCCGCTGCGCTCAGGCCGAGCCGAAGGCCACCTGACAGGCGGCATTGAGCAGCTGCGCCTGATCCACGGATTGAGGCTGCTGACCATTGATCAGGCCCTTGTTGCAGTCAGCCGTGAGTTGGTAGCTGCTGCCGTTGGCCTGCACCACGAAGCTCACCAGCCCGTTGCCAACGGGTTGAACCGTTCCGTAAAGCAGCTGGTAACCGGTATCAGGCACCACGATCAGCGGCGAACTGCTGGCGATCGCCTCATTCACGGCGCTGTTGATGATCGCGGCGGAGGTGAGCGTGGTCACTCCCCAGATGGCCGTGCTGGCAGCCCACCAACCCCACGGGGGCGTCCTCCAGCCGCCATACCAGCCAGCCCCCCAGGGCCGGGCAGCACCCCAGCCGTAATGGGCCCAGCCGGGGTTCACATTGATCGAACCGATGTTGACCTGATTCCAGTTGCGGTTCACATGGACCCGGTTGTTGTTGAACCTGTTGTTGTTGTTGAACCTGTTGTCGTTGTTGAACCTGTTGTTGTTATTGAACCGGTTGTCGTTGTTGAACCGGTTGCCCTGAAGATTCGGTTCCATGCCCCCGGCGCGGTTGGGGCGGTTGGACCAGCCCCCGGTCGGTGTGGCGTTGCCACGGTTGAAGCCTCCTCCGGCCTGACCGAAACCGCTCCTGGAACGACCACCCCCGCCGCCAGCGAACCGGCCGCCACCTCCACCTGCACGACCTCCACCTGCACGACCACCCCCTCCACGACCACCCCCGCGGGCGATCAAGCCCGAACCGTGCAACGGGGATTCCGAGGGGTGCCGCGACACGGAGGCGAACGCCGGAACCACCGAGCCCAGACCCACCACCGCTGCGGTGAACAGGCTGAAGGCCTGACGAGAGCGGTTCATGCTTTCACCTCCCCGCAGCCTTCGTCGTAGCAGCTGAGATTCACTCGACCGACGCTGTCAAAGCGCACCATCACCAGATCACGGCCCGCGGTGGCCTCCGGGCGATCTTCACGGATGCTGTTGAGGTAGTTCGGATTCACCACACAGAGATCGCTGCCGTTGAAGCAGATCGTGTTGGTGGAGAAGCGTGCGGCGGCCTGCTTCAGCGGTTGCCAGCGTTTTCGGGCACCGTTCCAGCGCTCCATTCGCAGCGGCTTGTCGCGAATCCGCACGGTCATGCGGACCGGTCCGATCCGGTGCCGATAGAGCGTGACCTCTCCCTGATCCAGGGCTTCAACCTCACAGGGCTGGGCAGCGGCACCTGCCACGCGGCAGCTGGTGGTGAGGGTATAGAGCTGGCGGGTTTCCGCCGCACCGAGGGCAGCGGGGCCGGACAGGCCTGCAGCCAGGAGCAGGGGCAGACCGAGGCTGGACCCCAGGCCTCTCAGGCCTGGACAGCGCATGCTGGAGATCGACATGGGCATCAGGACCATGAACGACGGGGACCTCCCAGCCTGGTCATGGATCAGTCCTCCGTCACGGGACTGTTCACATTGAGATTCGGGACCAGCGCCAGGGCCGCGACAAGTCCGAGGGTGAGGATCATCAGCGCCGGGACCAGGGCGGCCCCCATGCGCTCATCACTGGCGTACTGGAAGACCCGCACTGACAGGGTATCGAAATCGAAGGGACGCAGAGCGAAGGTGAGAGGCAGTTCCTTCACGGTGTCCACAAACACCAGCAGTCCACCCACCAGCAACGGACCGCGCAGCAGGGGCACATGCACCCGGCGCAGCACCTCGGTCCAGCTGCATCCCAGCCCTGTGGCCGCCTCATCCACCGTAGGGCTGAGGCGTTCCAGCCCGGCATCGAGTCCGCCCTTGGCCACCGCCAGGAAGCGATCGGTGTACCCCCAGATCAGCAGCAACAGCGGGCTCAGCTGCCAGGGCCCCCCGAAGAGCATCAGCGCCAGAGCCAGCACCGTTCCAGGCATGGCATAGCCCATCCCGGCCAGAAAGCTCAGACGCTGCACGAGAGGCTGGGCGATCCAGCGCTTGGCCACCGCCAGCAGCAGCGACACCACCAGAGTCAGACCCACGGCCACCAGACCGAGAGCCAGGCTGCGCCAGCCCAGCGACAGCAGCTCGCCTACGGGTTCAGCCTGCAGCTGATCAAGGCTCTGGCTCACCCAGATCAGCGGCAGCCCAAGGCTCAGCAGGGGCGGCAGCAGCGACAGCAGCTGAGCGACCAACGCTCGCCAGCCGAAGAGCTGCCAGGCCGGCTGGCCGTCTCCACCCGCGCTGATCAACCAGCGGCGACTGCGACGGCGCAACCACCGTTCCGCGGCCACAAGCACCACCACGATCAGCAGAGCCACCAGGGCCAGAGCCACGGCCCCCTGGGGATCGCCGTCGTTCTGCCAGCGCTGCAGGATTCCACTGGAGAGTGTCGGCACACCGAGCAGTTCCACCGCCCCCAGTTCATTCACCACCTCCATGCCGGTGAGGGCCACTCCGGCCCCGATGGCCGGCAGGGCCATCGGCAGAGCCACCCGCCGGAAGCTGCCCCACGGTCCCACCCCAAGGCTTCGGCAGGCCTCGAGCTGACGCCGGCCACTCACGGCGAAGCTCTCGGTGCTGAGCAGAAACACATAGGGGTAGGTGGTGAGCATGAGCACGGAGATCGCCCAGGGCAGGCCATGGATGAACCAGCTGTTGCGACTGCCCAGATCGACCAGGGTGGCGGCCAGGAGATAGGCCGGGCAGGCCAGGGGAAGCAACTGGGCAATGCGCAGCCAGCGCTTGCCGGGAAAGCGGCAGTTGGCCGTGAGCCAGCCATTGGCCGTGCCCAGCAGGGCACTGAGCGTGCAGACACCCAGCAGCAGAGCCGCGGTGTTCAGCAACTGGTCCCGGCCGCTGGCCCCGAGCTGGAGGCCCCGGAGCACAGGATCCACCCAGGCAAACAGCAGCAGGCTGAACAGCGGCAACAAGGCCAGCGCTGCCAGGGTCAGCACCGCGAGCCCAAGCAGAAAGCGGCCGGAGCCGAAGGGCGCCCTGCTCGCGTTCAACGCCAACCGTTGGACTGCATCAGCGTCACGGCCTGACGGTTGCGGGCACCCATCTGCTCAGCGGAGACACCGTCAGCTCGGAACGGCCCGAAACGCTTCAGGATCGGGTTGTTGCCGTAGCCCTTGAGCGGATATTCGTTGTTGGCTTCTGCGTAGCCTTTGCCCCCGCCAGGTGAGGCCAGAAACTCGATCAACCTGATGGCCGCCTCCCGGTTGCGGGAAGCCCGGGTGACCCCTGCGCCGCTGATGTTCACGTGAGCCGGATCGGGGAAGACCACCTTCAGCCCGGCGGCCAGGGACTGGTCGGCTCGGCCGCTCTCGCCGCCGAGCATCCTGGCCACGTAATAGGTGTTCACCAGACCCACCCCGCAGTCCCCCCTGGCGACCGCTCGGGCCAGTGGCGTATCGGAGGTGAAGAAGGGCCTGCGCAGGTTGGCCACCATGCCTTTCACCCAGTCACGGGTGGCCGTCTCGCCGCGGAGGATCAGCTGGTCGGCCACCAACGACTGGTTGTAGACGCTCCTGCTGTCGCGCAGACACAGCTTGCCTCTGAGCGCAGGGCCGGCCAGATCCGCGTACGTGCGGATCGAGGCGGGATTCAGCTGCTTCGGATTCACCACAACCACCCTCACACGGCGGGTGAGGCCATACCAACGCGCCTTGGAATCGCGCAGATTCGCCGGCACGTCGCGCATCAGGCTGGCGGAACGGACCGGCTGGTAGAGACCCATGTCGGCGGCTTTGTCGAGCCGGGCGGCATCCACCAGCACCAGGACATCTGCCGGGGAATTGCTTCCCTCATTGCGAAGCCGTTCAATCAGGGCATCATCCTTGCCCTCGAGCAGCTTGACGCGGATGCCGGTGCGGCGGGTGAATTCGCGGTAGAGGGCTTTGTCGGTGTTGTAGTGGCGACCTGAATAAACCCTCACTTCCTGGGTCTGGGAGCCGGCAGGGTGATGAAGCACCGCCGTACCGGCAGCGATCAGAGCCGCGGACCCCGGCAGCACAAGAAGGCCGATGCGAATCAGCGACCTGAAGCGTTGGCTCGACATCCCAGGGCCAGCGACAATGCTCAGACCCTAAACAGATGCTGACGGCAGTAGCCGCAAGCGATGATGCGGAGCATTGTCTCAAATGTTACCTGGCGTGGGCTTCAGCGCGGATGCCTGACCCGAACCGGAACCAGGGCTGGCTGCATGAGTCCGCCGCCACCATTGTCGTCGTCCGAGTCGGTGGACAGCCAATAGGCGAGTCCGAACAGGAGCACGATCCCGGCGACAAGCATCAGATCAGCCATGGGTTCCTGTCCTCTGGAGTCAACGTAGCGACGTTCCCGAAGGCTTGTGTAGCAAAGGATGCGCTCAGGAGAAGCCCTTCCCGGCATTTCTGGCCACACAGGCCTGGAGCTGGCGCCTGAGGGTGGCGTGATCGAGGCCCTTGCCGATCAGCACAATCTGGTTCTTGCGAGCCGAGGGCCAGTCGGAGTCATCGATCGAGAACCGCTTGCCGGCCAGGTGGAACACGTGACGTCGCTCACTCTCGTTGAACCAGAGGATTCCCTTGGCGCGAAACACTTCCGCCGGGAGCTGATTGTCAAGGAAATTCTGGAATTTACGCAGGGCGAACGGCCCATCGGACTCGAACGACAACGACGTGAACCCCTCAATCGCATGAGGCTCCTGATCGTGCCCATGATCGTGATCAGGATGATGGTGCTGGTGCTCGTGCTTGTGCTCGTGCTCGTGCTCGCAGTGGCCGTGATCGTGGTCGCACTGGCTGTGATCCTGGCCGGCCACCACCCGATCACTCTCGAACAGCCCCACGCTCAGCAGCAGGGGCAGGGGCACGTCCCCCTGGACCGAGCGCAGGATCCGGGCTTCGCTCTTGATGGCCCGCAGCTCACTCTCCACCGAATCGAGACGGCCTGGATCCACCAGATCGCACTTGTTGAGCAGGATCATGTCGCTGTAGACAACCTGCGATCGAGCCACCTCCCCCTCCAGAATCTCGGGCCCGAAATTTTCGGCATCCACCAGGGTGATGATCGAGTCGAGCCGGGTCGCATCGCGCAGATCACTGCCGAGGAAGGTCATCGCCACCGGCAGCGGATCGGCCAGGCCCGTGGTCTCCACCACGAGGTAATCCACCGGATCGGGGCGCTCCAGCACCCGGTAGACGGCATCAAGCAGCTCACCGTTGATCGAGCAGCAGATGCAGCCGTTGCTCAGCTCCACCATCTCATCGCCGGTGGCGACCACCAGGTCGTTGTCGATGCCGATCTCACCGAATTCATTCACCAGAACCGCGGTCTTCAGGCCCTGCTGATTGCTGAGAATGTGATTCAGGAGGGTGGTCTTACCGGCTCCCAGAAATCCGGTGATGATCGTCACCGGCAGAGCGGTGGGTGCGGGGTCCATCACCGCGGAAGCAGAGGCGGCTGAATCGATCACGGCTACGGCTCTGAGAAGCGTTCCCAGACGTTAGGCACGCCCCTGCCGGCGCTGGCAGTCCGGGCACAGTCCGAAGAATTCCAGCGTGTGGAACAGCTCCAGAAAGCCGCCGTTGTCCTGGTTGGCGAGGTCCACCGCATGCACGGGACATTGAGGCAGGAGCCTTGTGGTGCCGCAGTCAACGCAGGTGAGGTGATGGTCATCCCGCTCGGTTGGGGCGAAGAGAGCCTCTCCACTGGGCAGATGGCGGCAACGCACCAGGCCCCGCTGCTGCAGCTGACGCAGATGGCGATAGACGGTGGCCAGCCCCATCGGCCGATCGCTGCTCCGCAGCCGGGCGTGGAGATCCTGGCCGGACAGCTCGGAATCGGCCTCACGAAGGGCCGTCAGCAGATGGTCCTGTCGGGCCGAGAGCCTGGATTCCACCCGTTGCGTTCCTGACGAGGCAGTTCTAGCCCGCAGGCAGCCAGTCGGCCTGACGCACCTCGGGCCCGAGCACCTCCATCCCCAGGCCACGGCTGTCGATCAGCACGGCCCGGGGCGGCTGCCGCCCCTGATCACGGCCGCTGCCGCGGCGCAGGACCGCCAACAGCCGGCCCGTGCTGGGATCCCAGTGAAGCCCGGTGCCCGGTTCCGCCTCCCAGCCCCTGAGCTCCCGGCTTGCCAGGCGGCGACCCTGAGCGTCCAGGGTCACCAGGCTCAGCTGCGGCCGGCGGATGCCATCGAGCAACAGCAACCACACCCGCTGACCACCGCGGCTGCAGCTGGAGGAGAGCACCGCTTCCGTGCCCAGCCAGAGCTGACGGGGTGGCTGACCCGGCTCGATCAGCTCCAGGGAGCGGCGGTAGTCGGGCCAGTGACGCACCAGCAGGGCCCGACCGGCCTGAGGACAGAAGCTGCTGAGATCGCGACTGCCCGGGAGAATCTGCCGGCGGGAGGGAAGGGGGGGCAGCGCCTGCAGGTTGAGGCCATCGGCGCCGGGAACCAGCACAGCCCCCCCCTCCGGAGCCAGGAGCAGCGGTCCACTGGCTCGCCAGGGGAGCTGGCGCTGTCGTCCGTCGGCCTGGAGCAATCGGGTTCCGCTGCTGCCCGGATCCAGACCACCGCTCTGGATCAGCAGATCACCGCGGCGGTTGCTGCTGAAGTGGGCGAAGATCACCGGGTCGGGACGCAGCGGCTGCGGTGAACCGGCAGCCGGTCGGTCGATCGCTGGCCGTCCGCCGGGAGCCAGGCTGTGCAGATTGTCCTGGCGAATCGGAATCCGCCAGAGCCGCAGACGTCCGTCCTCGAGACGACTGGCCACCGCCACGGCCGTGCCATCCCCGAGGGGCCGCATCACCGGGATGGCGGGCCAGATCGGGCTGAGCGGAAACCACACGCCGTCGTGGCCGCGCAGCTGCAACTGCTCTCCGCCAGCAACACGAACCACCGCCACCACCCGGGGCCGCGGATCCCAGAGCCAGCGACGGGGCTGCAGCGGCAATCCCCGCAGCCCCCGACCGGCCAGCGTGAGCTCCAGAGGCTCAGGGATCCGCTCTCCCTCGTCCAGCGCGAGCAGCAGCTGACTGCCACGACCCAGCCAGCGATGGGCCAGCGGCGGGGTCAGCCGACTGTCCTGTTGCAGGCTGGTGAGCAGCATCGGCCGGCTGAAACGGGCCTGCAGGGCCGCAGGCCCGGAGCTGGCCGGCGCCTGCAGGAGGGCCAGCACCCGGGGTGGACGGCGCAGCAGCCCTTGCTGCTGAACGCCGGCGATCAGCACCGGCACCCCCAGGGCCAGCAGCAGGGATCGCCTCATGGCTCCAGCGGTCTGTCCGGCCGGGGGATCACGCGGATCTGATCCGGCACCACCATCAGCCTGCGGTCGACCACGGCCATCTGCCCTTCGATGGCCAGCCACTGATCAGCCCTGGGAGGCGGAGTGGAAGCCGGCCAGCGCACCGGCAGGCCCACCGGCGTGGCGTCTGCCAGACAGCAGCGCACCAGCAGCCGGGCGAGCTGAGGGGCCTGGCCCGGCACGGGCAGCACGAAGCCGCTGATCCGCACCGGATCGCCCTTGAAGAGTTCGGGATCGGGCTGGCTGCGCAGCAACCTCACCCAGTCCGTGAGGCTGCGCTGAGAGGGTGGCAGGGTGAAGCTCAGCCCGTCGCCGCTGCTGTCGTCGGCGGGGCGTTGTCGGGCCAGATCAGCGAAGGAGGGCGCAGGTGGCAGGGCCAGCACCAGGGCGGCGATGGCTGCCGTGAGCAGGGCGATGCGCCCGTCGCGGCGGCGGCCGCCCCGCTCGCCCCGGTCGGGCTGGCGCCAGCCCAGCACCCCCTGCAGCACGGCGA
>JAYKHC010000029.1:0-20797 GCA_035285465.1 Cyanobacteriota bacterium | reverse complement strand
CCGCTGACGGAGCGGCTGTTCCGGCCCCACAAGCCCCTGCACAAGGCCGGTGTGGTGTTACGCGAGCTGCAGGCGGAAACCTGGCTGCAACAACATCTGCTGGCGCCCCTGCCGCCAGGGCAGCAACAGCGCCGCGAAGCCCTGATGGCCAGCGTCGATGCCCTCAACCACCGCTTTGGTCGCGGCACGGTGCAGTGGGCCGCCTGTGGCCTGCAGCCCCGCTGGAGCATGCGCCGTTCGCGCCTCTCCGGTGCCGCCACCACACGCCTGGCCGACATCCCCGTGGCCCACTGCGGCTGAACCTGTAGCTCCAGTCGAGCCGCGGCGAGACCATGCACTCAGACGCCATTCGGTCGAAGGCTGTCAGCACGTCCAGCGTCTGGGCGAACACCGTCAAACAGGCAGGCGACTTGGTTGCGGCCGTTGCTTTTGGCCAGATGCATCGCCTGATCGGCCCGTTGCAGCAGATCGAGAAACGAGCTGTCGCCGCTGCCCAGGGCCGTGACGCCGCCACTGACGTGCAGCTGAAAATCCGAACGGCTGTGCACACCCTTCATCGCGGCCACGTCGGCCCGCAACCGTTCCGACAGGGCGACGGCCTGGCCGGCTGGCATGCCGACCAGCAGCAGCGCGTACTCGCCATCGCCGATTTGGCCGGCATAGTCCTGCTCGCGCAGCAGAGAAGTGCTGATGCGGCAGAGGTCAAGCAACACGTTGTCGCCGGCCTGGTGGCCCCAGCGGATGTTGATCTGGCGGAAGTTGTCGAGGTCGAAGCAGAGCAGCGAGAGCTCCATACCCTCCAGGCGACAGCGCTCGAACTCCCGCTGGCCGATCTGCAAGAACGTGCGACGGTTGGGCAAGCCGGTGGTGGGGCAAAGCTGGGTGAGCCGGCGCAGCTCCAGTTCGCGCATCACCAATTCACCCAACCAGCGCAGCTGCTGGCGCTGGTTGGCCTCAAGCGGCGGCCGGGCCTGGCTGTCGATCACGCAGAAAGTACCCAGGTTGTGGCCGTTGCTGGTGCGCAGCGGCGCGCCGGCGTAAAAGCGCACATGGGGCGCGTTGAGCACCAGGGGGTTGGTGGCGAAACGCTCATCGGCGCAGGCGTCGGGGATCACGAACAGGTCATCGCCAGCGATGGCATGGGCGCAGAAGGCCATCTCCCGGGGTGTTTCCTGCACCGAGAGCCCCTGCTGCGAGAGGAACCACTGGCGATCGGCATCCACCAGGGAGATCACGGCGATCGGAGTCTCAAAGATCGAGGCGGCCAGATGCACGAGCCGTTCGAGGTGCTCATCGCTGGCGGTGCCGATCACGCCATAGCGCTCCAGATCGCGCAGGCGTTGCACCTCATCGCGGGGGATGGGATAGGCGGGGTAGGGGGCCATGCGGATCAGCAACGCCAAGGCCAACGTAGGCCGGCTGAGGGATCCCCTTCGCTAGGGCGCGGCGAGGGCGCTGAGCTGGCGCCGCAAACGCACTGCGGGGGAAGCAGCAGCACGCCGGCTTTGAGCTCAGCGCGGCCCGAGATCCAGGGTTCCTTAGGCGGCCGGCAGGGCCGCGCTGAGCTCAAAGCCGGCGCAGCGTTGCAGGTCGAGATGCTCCAGGCAGCGGCGCTCGTTGTAGTAGTCAGCCTGAAAGCGCAGGGCATCGGCGTTGAGCTCATGAAACAGCGCCTCAATGCGCTGCTCCATATCCAACAACGGGGCCTCGGGGCCTGGCGCCGGAGGCGGTGGTCGCAGCGGCTCATTGCCATCCAGGCTGCTGGGGTCCATGCCCGGGCCAGCGGCAACGGCGCGATCGAGAACGGGGGCCCCCTGGGTGGCTGAGGCGGCCGCCTCCTCATCCGCCAGCGCCGTGATCAACCGAGCCAGGCACGCTTCGATCGTGATCAGCCGCTGGGATTTCCAGGCCTCCAGCAGATGGCGGCAGCGCCGCAGGCAGCGCAAACGCTCGAGCGAGGCGGCGGCGCCGCGGAGCTGCAGCTGGGGCTGGGCCAGGGTGATGCGCTGCAGCTCGCTGGGTTCCAGCAGCGGCGTCAGCCGCGGCGCCAGATCCCCTTCCTCCAGTAGCAGCCGATCGCTGAGCAGCTGGGGCAACTCCAGCAGCGCCAATTCCTGGCCGGGATCGCTGCCGCGGTTGATCGCCTCCAGCCGTTGGGACCCGAGGTGGTCTTCCTCGATCTCGCCGATGCGGGCCCAAAGCAGGCGATGGGGCTGGAGGGCGAAATCGTCCAGTTCACGGCGCCGCAGCTCGGCCCGGATCGTGCCTCGCCAAACCGGGCAGTGCAGATACAGGCGTAGCAATTCCGCCTCGGCCCGCTCCCGCTGGCTGGCCTGCTCCGGCTGTTCCCAGCGGGCAGAGCGACCGTGCCAGCGCTGTCCATGCACCTGCTGGCGCAGGTCCTGCTCCAGCTGCAGCGCCAGACGGGCCTGGCCTCCGGCCAGCCGCTCCGCCACCTGCTGCAGGTAGCGGCTGCGCACCGCCGACTGGGGCAGCTTGCCGAGCAGCGCCACCAGTTCGGACACCGCCTGCTGGAACTGATCGGAACGGCTGAGGTCCCGATCCGCCAACACCTGGTCGATCTGCCAATCGAGCCAGAGGGGTGCCTGGTCCAGCAGGGCGCGGTAGTCGCCGGGACCGTGATCGCGCAGGAACTCATCAGGATCCTTGCCGGCGGGAAGATGCACCACCCGCAGCTCCAGCTGGTTCTGAAGCGCCAGTTGCTCCACCTCGCCGATGGCCCGCTGGGCGGCCCGCACACCGGCCCGGTCGCTGTCGAAATTGAGGATCAGGCGGCGGGAATCGCAGCAACGGCAGAGCTGGGTGACCTGCTGCCGGCTCAGGGCGGTGCCGAGGGCGGCGACGGACTGGTGGATGCCGGCGGCATGGAGGGCGATCACATCGAAGTAGCCCTCCACCACCACCGCCCGATCGTCCTTGCGGATGGCGTTGGCCGCCCGATCCAGGCCGAACAGATGCTTGCCCTTCTCGAACACCTCCGTTTCCGGAGAATTGAGGTATTTGGGCTCGCCCCCGTCGAGGCTGCGGCCCCCAAACCCGATCACCCGGCCCTGACGGTCGCGGATCGGTACCATCACCCGGCCCCGGAAACGGTCGTAAAAGCCATCACCACCCTTGCGAGGTACCACCAGCCCGGCGGCCTCCAACAGCTCAGCAGGCAGCCCCTCCACCTGCTGAAGGTGCTTCAGCAGGCCATCCCACGGGTCTGGGGCATAACCGAGCTGAAAGGTCTCCAGCATGGCTTCGCTGAGCCCACGCCCCTCGCGCAGGTAGGTGAGGGCCGCAGCGCCGGCTGGGGCCCGCAGCTGGCTGCGGAACCAGCCGGACGCGAGGCTCAGCACCCGGTACAACTGCTCACGGCGGGAGAGCTGCTGACGGAGCCGCTCCTGCTGAGGGCCGTCCACCGTTTCAATCGGCAGCTGGTATTTGCGCGCAAGCTCCAGCACCACATCGCCGAAGCTCTGGCGCTGATGTTCCATCAGGAACTTGATCGCGTTGCCGCCGGCACCGCAGGAGAAGCAGTAATAAAACTGTTTGGCCGGCGAGACCGTCATCGACGGTGACTTGTCGTCGTGGAACGGACACAACCCGACGAACTCCCTGCCCTTCTTCTTGAGCACCACGTGCTCACCCACCACATCGACGATGTCGGCTCGTTCCTTGACGGCCTCGATCGTGCGGGGATGGAGGCGGGGCAGAGCCAAGGTCCGGAACACCGCGGGATCAGCCGATTCTCTCCGGATCACGACCGGATGTGCTGTTCAGGGAGAGAAACGATCGACAGAGAGCAAGGCGATGATGGAGGAGTCTGTGAGCGCGCATGTTCAACCGCCCGCTCCCTCAGCTCCCAGAGGGTGGAGCCGCCCTGTGGATGCTTTCCAGTGCGCTGAGCTTCAGCCTGATGGGGGTGTGCGTGAAGGTGGTGGGCAGCCGCATCCCGGCAGCGGAGGTGGTGCTGGCCCGTTCGCTGGTGAGCCTGTTGCTGAGCCTGGCGATGCTCCGACAGGCCGGCGTCTCGCCGTGGGGGAAGCGACGGCCGCTGTTGATCCTGAGGGGCGTCGTGGGTACGGCAGCCCTGTTGTGTGTGTTCGCGGCCCTGGTGAGATTGCCGCTGGGGGTAGCCACCGTTCTGCAATACCTCCAGCCCACAGCCACGGCTGTTCTGGCCTGGCTGTTGCTGCGCGAGGCGATCGGGCTGCGGGTTGCCCTGGCGGCGCTGTTTGGCTTTCTGGCGGTTGTGCTGCTCACGGAACCCGATGAGCTGGTGCGTCTGCTGGCTCCGCTGCTTGGACCGTGGCTGTACGGACTCGATGGCCTTCGGAGTGAGAGCCTGCCCCTGGATGGGGTTCTGCTGGCCCTGGCTGGAGCGCTGCTCTCCGCCGTGGCCTATGTGAGCGTTCGCGTGCTGGGCCGGAGCGAACATCCGCTGGTGATCGTGTTCTACTTCCCTCTGGTGGGAGTGCTGCTGATGGCACCGCTGGTGGCGCTGGACCCTGTGGTGCCATCAGCCGGGGAAGCCCTGGCCCTGGTGGGGGTGGGGATTTTCACCCAACTGGGGCAGATCGGGATCACGCGTGGGCTGATGGGGATGCCAGCCGCCCGGGCGACAGCCCTGAGCTACGGGCAGGTGCCGCTGGCGGTGCTGTGGGGATGGTGGGTGTTCCAGGAGCCTCTGGATCCGGACACGGCCGTGGCGGGAGGGTTGGTGCTGGCGGCAACCCTGCTGAGTCTCAGGCGCGCTCCCCGGAGAGCGGTAACGGATCGATGATCCAGCTCTGATCGGATCCATCGGATCCAGCCACCGGCCGGGCCAGCCGCCAGCTCTGCCCCCGTTCCCCGGGCTGGAGAAAGAGCTCGAAGCCGCTGTCCACACGAATCGGATCACCGGGGAGGCGCCAGTCGAAGCGCCCGGCGAGCCTCAGACCTCTGGCATCGCCGATCAACACGGTGCTCTGCTGCTCGACGCGCACCCGATTGACCTCCGGCAGCCCGGTGGACTCAAGAGCAAGGGCCTGGGCAATCGCGCCCTGGGTGAGCCGGATCTGCAGCTCCAGCGCCTGGATCAGCACGCGGCGGGGTGGTTGAGCGGCTCCACGGCAACCGGAAAGCCCGAACGGCACCACCAGCAGCAGGAGCGCGAGCACCAGACTCGCCATTCTGCGGCGGAAACCCGGGAAGGCTGCGGCCGGGCCGGCGAAGAGCAGCATGGTGAGAACCTCTGAGGAACCATGATCGGCTGGCTGCAAGGTACCGTCGCCGATCCGTGGCAGCAGGACAAGCGCTTCGGCCTGTTGTTGCTGGTGCAGGGGGTGGGCTACGAATTGCAGGTGAGTCAGCGACACTGGCAGGCCTTGCCGGCAAGCGGCGAACGGCTGAGTGTGCATGTGCACACTCAGATCCGGGACGATGCCTGGTCGTTGTTCGGCTTCGCCGAGAGGCATGAACGGGATCTGTTCCGCGAACTGGTGAGTGTGAGTGGTGTCGGTGCCCAGATGGCCATGGCGATGATGGGATCGATGGCCAGCGACGAACTGGTGCGGGGGATCGTGCAGGCCGATTTGCGGCTGCTGTGCCGGGCCCCGGGGGTGGGCAAACGCACGGCTGAGCGCCTGGCGGTGGAATTGCGCACGCGGCTGCAACATCGTTTTCTGCAGCAGGTGGACGTGGATGATGTGGATCTCAGGGCGAACCCGCTGCCGATCGACCCGGAAGCGCGCGATGAGCTGCAGATCACCCTGTCAGCGCTGGGATACGAAGCACTGGAAATTCAGAGGGCGCTGCGGGCGGTTGCTGCTGAGGGCCTGGGGAGTGAAGCCGGAGCCGACCGGTGGATTGCCGCCTGCCTCCAATGGCTGAGCCGCGACATCCTCTGATCCTCCGGGAGCTATGGTGGTTCATTGGATCTCCTGGGCAAAGCCTGCATCTGATTTCTCATGCCGCTCACCACGACCAAGAAGCAGGAACTGATCAACGACCACCAGACCCATGGGACAGACACGGGTTCAGTGGAGGTCCAGGTCGCCATGCTGAGTGAGCGGATCAGTCAGCTGACCGGTCATCTGCAGCAGAACAAGCATGATTTTTCCTCCCGCCAGGGACTGCTGAAAATGATCGGTCGCCGCAAACGGCTGCTGGGTTATCTGAGGAGCATCAGTCAGGAGCGATACAGCAACCTGATCAGCAAGCTTGGAATTCGCGGCTGAGCACCCGCTATGGCCGGTAAGGGATTGCAGCCCTCCCGGGGCACATCGAAAGGACGAAGCCGACCCGCAAAGAAATCCACGCCGAGACAGCAGACCATCCCGGCGGCAGTGGCCAACAGAATGGCTCGTCGTGTAGCTGTTGCCACGGGAATCCCCACAGCACTGGGCATGGGGGTCTTCATCGCCAGCTATCTGCTGGTGTCCAGGAATCTGCTGGACATCCCCCCCGGGCTGACCCTGATTGCCTCAGGGGCCTGTTTCCTGCTGGGGCTGCTGGGTCTGAGCTATGGAGTGCTGTCTGCCAGCTGGGAGGAGCAGCCCGGTTCGCTGTTCGGGGTTGAGCAGATCGGAGTGAACATCGCTCGCGTTCGTGCGTCAGTCAGGGCCATGCGGGCGGGGGGCTGACGGCGGGCAGCTGTTCAGGCCGCCAACAGCGGTGAACTGATCCGCACCTGAAACTCCGCGGAACTGAGAGTCTGAACGGCAGCTGCGGCATCAGTGACGCAGAACTGATGACCCAGTCGAACGAAGCGACTCTGATCACCCTCGCGCACCTCGGCCACCACAGGCACCAGGAGAGCTGACTGCTCAGAAACCGGACGATGACGCTGCAGACATTCACGCAGTCGATGCTGAATGGTGATGTCAGCAGCCTGATCTGCAGGCAGCTCCACCATCAGCAGCTGAAGATCCTCAATGGAGCGACAGTCGTCGATGATCAGCTGAATCCGCTCATCGCGACGGTCGACCGAACCCCAGATCAACAACCGGGCATCGACCATCAGATGATCGGCGAGCCGTTCATAACTCTTGGGAAACACCACAGCTTCGCAGCTGCCGGTGAGGTCCTCGAGCTGGAGCACGGCCATCCGATCGCCCTTTCGAGTGGTGACCTGTCTCAGTTCCGGAACCATCACCACCGCACTGACCCTTGCCTTGTCGGCCATCTCCTCCAGATTTCCCAGAGCCACCGGGGAGAGAAGTCTCAGCCGGCTTCCCAGCTGCCTGAGCGGATGGTCGGAGAGGTAAAAGCCCACCAGTTCCTTCTCAAGCCGTAACTTCTCGGCTGGGGGGTAATCCGGAACGGGGGCTGCTTTCGGTGCACTGGTGACCTCCGGCTGGCCCTCGGAGCCAGCCGAGCCACTCCCCGCCAGCAGGTCCAGCAAACTTCCCTGGCCGCTGGCTCGATCACGGGCTCGGGAACTGGCCCAGTCGAGCACAAGGTCGAGATCAGCCATCAACTGAGCCCGATTGGCCTGAGCTTGCAAACCATCGAGAGCACCGGAATGAATCAGTGCCTCCAGAGCCCGGCGGTTGAGTTGCTGGCTCTGCAAACGATCACAGAGATCAGCCAGACTGCGAAAAGGTCCATCCTGACGGCGGCTTTCCAGCAGCTGGCGAATCGCCCCCTCACCGAGGTTGCGCACAGCCGACAATCCGAACAGAATCCTGTCACCCACCGGGGTGAAGTCAATGCCCGATGCATTCACATCAGGGGGCATCACTTCAATCCCCATCGAGCAAGCGTTGGCGATATAGCGCTGGACCTTACTGCTATCGCCGGCATTCACTGTCAGCAAAGCTGCCATGTAGGCAACGGGGTAATGCGCTTTGAGATAGGCAGTTTGATATGTCACGGCACCATAGGCCGTGGAATGGCTCTTGTTGAAGCAATATTCCGCAAACAGAACCATCTGCTCGAAAAGACCTTCCGCGATCCTGGAGTCAACACCTCTCTCTATGGCGCCCTTGACGAACAGATCCTGGTGCTTCTCCATCTCACTCTTCTTCTTTTTGCCCATGGCTCGACGGAGCAGATCCGCTTCGCCAAGGGAATAGCCAGCCAGATCCTGCGCAATCCGCATGATCTGTTCCTGGTACACCATGATCCCGTAGGTTTCGCTGAGTATCGGCTTCAGGCGGGCATCCGCAAAGTCAATGGCCTCGCGACCGTGTTTGCGGTTGATGAATTTAGGGATCAGTCCCGCATCAAGAGGCCCCGGCCTGTAAAGGGCCAGAATGGAGGAGATATCTTCTAAAGAGGAGGGTTTCAGATCACGGACGATCTGCCGCATGCCACTGGATTCCAATTGGAAAATTCCCTCAAGATCTCCGCGCCCCAACAGGGCATAAGTGGGAAGATCATCCAAGGGAAGACTATCGGGGTCAATGGTTTCCCCGACACTCTGTTTGACCAGATCAAGCGTCTTGTCGATCATGGTGAGGTTCTTGAGGCCCAGAAAATCCATCTTCAGCAACCCCATGGATTCCACATCTTCCATGAAGTACTGGGTGATCACCTGACCATCATTGTTCCGTTGCAGCGGCACAAGCTGATCGAGAGGTTCAGCGGCGATCACAACTCCTGCAGCATGAACGCCAAAAGTTTTATTGGTGCCTTCGATACGCATGGCCATGTCCACCCAGTGCTGAACATGCGGCTCGTTCAGGTATTTCTCGCGAAATTCAGGAGCGGGGCTGTCAGCTGAGATCATCTCCTTCAGCTTGGCAGGCTTTCCGCGTACCACAGGAATCAGTTTTGCGAGGCGATCAGCCTCTCCATAGGGAATATCCAGAACTCTGGCAACATCCTTGAGCACGGCCTTGGACGTCATCCGGTTGAAGGTGATAATCTGCGCCACCTTGTCTTCTCCATAACGCCGAGTGACGTATTCAATCACTTCACTGCGACGCTCGATGCAGAAATCAGTGTCAATATCAGGCATCGACTTGCGCTCTGGATTCAGAAAGCGTTCGAACAACAACCCATTCTTCACCGGATCAATATTGGTGATACCCAGGGCATAGGCCACCAAGGATCCAGCCGCGGACCCACGCCCGGGGCCAACAGGAATTCCATTTTCCCGCGCATATCGGATGTAATCCCAGACGACCAGAAAGTAAGTTGGGAAACCCATCTGGTCCATCACCCCAAGTTCAAAGGAAAGGCGCTCGCCATACTCAGAGTCGATCGCATCCTCCTCTCCCAGCTTGAGTCGATCACGCAGGCCCTGTTCGGCCACAAGGCTGAGATAGCTCACTGCTGTATGCCCCTCCGGCAAGGGGAAGCGGGGCATCTGATAGCGACCGAGAATGTCGTAGTCCTCAACCTTTTCAGCCACCCTGGCCGTGTTCGCTACCGCGGCTGCAATCACCTCCTGGGGTAGATGATCCTGAAACAGGGCCAACATCTCCTGCTCACTGCGGATGTATTCCGTGCCGGTGTAACGAAGACGTTTCTGATCCGTGATCAACTTTCCGGTGAGAACACAGAGCAGAGCGTCATGGGCTTCCACATCTCCCACACTCAGATAGTGAGCATCATTGGTGGCGATCAAAGGGATACCGAGCTCCTGGCCGATCCGGGCGATCTCGCTGTTCACAATCCGATCCTCAAGACCGCCGTGGTCTTGAATTTCCAGATAGAAGTCGTCGCCGAACACATCCTGATACCAACGGGCCACATCCCGCGCCACGTCAGGCCTGTCATGCAGGATGGCCTGGGGGATCTCACCTCCCAGACAGGCCGTTGAAACGATCAGGCCCTCGCTGTGCTGCCGCAGCAGGGTCTTGTCAATGCAGGCACGGGCAAAAATGCCTCGACCACGCATGCCCCGCAGGTGGCTCAGGCTGGTGAGCTTCACCAGATTGCGATAGCCCACGGCATTTCTGGCGAGGACCACAAGGTGATAACGCCGCTCTTTCCTGGGTGGATTGGGATCATCCAGGGAGCCGTTGATCACATACATCTCGTTGCCGATGATCGGCTTGATGCCGGCCTTGCTGCACAGCTTCAGCAATTCGATCGCGCCGTACATGACACCGTGATCGGTGAGAGCCAGGGCAGGCATCCCCAGTTCCCGGGCCCGCTCCACCATCGCCGGCAACTGGGTGGCCCCATCCAGCAGGCTGTAATCACTGTGATTATGGAGCGGAACAAACGCCAAGACCACGCCGCCGGTGGTGTCAAGCCTAGGAGACAACCACCAGGTATGGGGTCAGGGAACGAGTTCGGCCGCCGGTCGCCGGTCCATCACCCGCGCTGCCTGCTCGTAATGGTGCGCAACCCGCAGCAGGGTCTCCTCCTGCAGCACACCCGTGATCAGCTGGAGACCGATGGGCAGGCCCCGGCTGTCAAAACCACAGGGCAGTGAAAGGGCCGGGAGTCCCGCCATGTTTGCCGGGATGGTGAGCAGGTCGGCCAGGTACATGGCCAGCGGATCATCGGCATGAGCCCCGAACGGGAAGGCCGTGGTGGGAGACGTCGGTGTCAGCAGCACATCCACCGACTCAAAGGCCCGGTCGAAGTCCCGTCGGATCAGGGTTCGAACCTGCTGAGCCTTGCGGTAGAAGGCATCCACATAGCCCGCAGAAAGGGCATACGTGCCGATCAGGATGCGCCGTTGGACCTCCTGGCCGAATCCCTCAGCACGGCTGCGGGCCGTCATCTCCGCCAGAGTGGCGCAACCCTCAGCCCTGTATCCGTACTTCACCCCGTCATAACGGGCCAGATTGGCACTGGCCTCGGATGGAGCGATCACGTAGTACGTGGCAATGCCGTCGTTGAACCGGGGACAGCTGAGCTCCACAAGTTCGCAGCCAAGCCCCTGGAGCTGCTCGGCAGCAAGCATCACCGCTTGCTTCACCTCGGGCGCCAGGCCCTCAGCTGCAAAACACTCCTTGATGAGGCCCACTTTCAGCCCAGCGACGGATTGCTGAAGGGCCGCACGGTAATCGGGTACGGGAGCCCTCAGGCAGGTGGAATCCCGGGGATCAGCCCCGGCAATCACCTGCAGGATCTCGGCCGAGTCGGCCACTGTGAGACTGAATGGACCCACCTGATCCAGTGAACTGGCGAAGGCCACCAGCCCGTAGCGACTCACCCGCCCGTAGGTCGGCTTGAGACCGACCACTCCACAGAAGGAAGCCGGCTGGCGGATCGAACCACCGGTGTCCGAGCCGAGGGCGGCCACACACTCTCCGGCTGCGACCGCAGCCGAGCTGCCGCCGGAGCTGCCGCCCGGAACACGGCTGGGATCCCAGGGGTTACGGCTGGGTCCGAAGGCCGAGGTCTCGGTGGAACTGCCCATGGCGAACTCATCGAGATTGGTCTTGCCCAGCAGGACCGCTCCGGCCGACCAGAGCCGCTCCGTGACCGTGCTCTCGTAAGGAGGCACGAAATTCTCCAGCATCCTGCTCGAGCAGGTGGTGGCGATCCCGCGTGTGCAGAGGTTGTCCTTCACCGCCAGTGGCACCCCGGCCAGCGGAGGAAGATCTTCACCCGCAGAACGGGCAGCGTCGATGCGATCTGCATCGGCTCGGGCACGATCGGCCGTGACCTTCAGATAGGCATGAACGGTGGAGTCCACCGCCTCAATCCTGTCCAGATGCTGATCGGTCAGCTCGCGGGCCGAGACCTCTCCGCGCTGCAGCTGATCACGCCACTCGGCGATCCCCATCCATTCCGGATCACGACTGACTGGACGCTATCAGTCGGGGCAGGAGATGCTCAGGACCGCCCTCCAGGCTCTGTGAAGGGTTCACTGCGGCGGGTGCGGACCAGCTCATGACTCAACGAGGCTGGAGACTCGGCCCGCAGGTCATCCAGAAAGGCCGGAAGCAGCCTCTCGAGGGTCCGTCGACGCACGAAGGGGCCATACCAGTAAGTGACCTCAGGCCCCTGGGTGATGACCCTGGCCCACCAGGCGAGACCCAGACCGTTGGCACAACGGCGCATAGGCCACAGCAGGGGATTCATGGACCTGGGACAGTGGCCCCACCATTCTGCCGATTCATCTCCCCTTTCACAGCGGCTTCAGAGCTGAATGTCGCCTTCAAATTGCATCGAAGAGGCCGGTGCCGGCTCCATGGGCGCGATCGAGCTGTCTTCCTGCCGGGGGGCGACCGGTGATTCAGGGGGAAGAAACTCCTGCGGTTCTGGCTGAGCATCGGGCTGGGCCGCCGGCATCAGCAGGGTGGGGCGGCTGATCCGAGGAGCGGGCTGTGCGCCGGAGATCCCACGCATCCAGCTGCGCCTTGCGATCTCGTACAGCAGCAGTGCCGTGGCCACGGAGGCATTGAGGCTGGGTGTGGCTCCCCGCAGGGGAATCCGCACAAGCTGGTCACAGCTGCGGCGCGTGAGCATCGAAAGACCCTCCCCCTCCGAGCCGGTGACCACCACCAGCGGGCCGACCAGATCGACCTCCTCCAGCGTGACACTGCCCTCAGCAGCCAGGCCGATCACCCGGAAGCCTTCCTTTTTCAGAGCATCGAGAGAGCGGTTGAGGTTCACCACACGGGCCACCGGTAGAGCCTCAAGAGCTCCGGCGGCCACCTTGGCCACCGTACCGGTGAGTCCCGCATTTCGGCGTTGGGGCAACACGAGCCCGTGAGCGCCGAGCGCCTCGGCACTGCGCACGATGGCACCCAGGTTCTGGGGATCGGTGAGACCATCGACGGCCATCAACAGGGCCGGCTCGCCAAGCTGACGGCAACCCGAAATCAGCGTGTCCAGGTCGAGGGTGTCGGCCGCTGCTGTCTGGAGAACGATGCCCTGGTGCACCGCACCCCCACTGATCTGACCCAGGCGAGCCCAGGAGACCTCCTCAACCAGAACACCGGAACCCTTGGCATCTCGAAGCAACTGCAGAAACCGTGGGCTGAAACGAAGCTCAGGCGTGCACCAGATGCGGTGGATCGGCCGACCGGCTTCCAGAGCCGCGAGGGCCGTGTGCCGTCCCCAGAGCATGTCCGGAGCGATCTCCTGTCCGAAACGCTGAGCTTCAGCGGGCAGAGCCTCCGAAGCGGCGTTCACCGGAAGCGACCGGCCGACAGGGATGATGCGACGACGAGGACTGGCCGGAGGACCGCTGGGCCGGGAGCCCGAGGATCGTCTGCCCGCCGGCCGCTCTCGGCCGCCGTTGAATCGACGCTCCGGAACACGGGAATCGGCCGAGGAACGGGGGCGATCTCCGGATCGATCGCCCGGACCCTCCCGAACGACATCCCGCGGGCCATCGGAACGGGGCCTTCGGCCGGGCTGGAGACGACGAACGCCGGGAGTCACCGATCTGGCCCCGCCGCTGGCCGCCCGTCGATCAGGTCGGCGTTCGAAACGTGGGCTCATGGCAAGGGGTCGGTGAAGGAGTCTGGGTTGACGGCCTGCAAGTGATCTAGCAGTTCGACCAGCCGGGGAGGATTGTGGAGAAACAACCAGCCCAGCAGAGCCTCGAAACCGGTGGCCTGGGCATAGGCGGCGGGATCGGCAGCACGAGGACCACGGCCGGCGCGGTTGCGTCCACGGCGGACCAGATCCTGCTCCGCCTGGCTGAGCAATCCCTGCAGACCCTGCAGGGCCTCGGCCTGGGCAGCGGCCCGCACGGCCCCCACAACCTGGCGGTGCAGTTCATGGGCCCGGGCTGGCCGACGGCAGCGGATCTGTCGCTGATGGAGTTCCCAGACAGCATCCCCGAGCCAGGCGAGCTGCAGGGCACCGAGCTCATCGAGGGGGGGATTGGGGCTCAGTCCCGCCAACCAGTGATCAGCTGGCGAGGCTGCCAAGAGCGGACTCGAGATCGGGCATGAGGTGCAGGAACTCCTCGAGGCGGACCAGCTTCACGGTCTGCACCACCCGGGCGTTTCCGACCATCAGAAACTTCTGAGCATCGTCGCTGCAGTCCTTGGCAAGGTGCACAAGCGCCCCCAGCCCGGAGGAATCAATGAAATCGATGTGGGTGAGATCAAGCACCAGGGGTTGGCGAGCACTGCGGTGCTGGGCGATGAAGGCTCCGAACTGTTTATCGGAGTAAGCGTCAAGCTGGCCGGTGAAACGAAACAGCTGGCATTTGGCCTGCTGCTCGAAGCCCCCGCGCAGGGACACCGTGAGGCGCTGCAGGTCGTTGATGGGTCCAGCTCCAGTGGATGTCTGGCGCAAAGTGTAGGGATGGCCAGCGGGGATGCCGCTGTCGCAACAAAATTGCGACAGCCCAAACCGAACAGTCCACACCGACGGGCCGATCAGCGACGCTCCGACATCAGGGCCGTGAACCGGCCGAAGTGATGATCGGCGTCGTGGGGGCCCGGACTGGCCTCCGGATGGTATTGAATCCCGAACACCGGCTGATCCAGCATCTCCAGGGCCGCCACCGTGCGGTCGTTGAGGTTGAGATGGGTGATGCGGACGCGGTCGGCGGGAAGCGAATCAGGATCGATGGCGAAGCCATGGTTCTGACTGGTGATCTCAACCGCGCCCGGCGAACCGCAGGGATGGTTGAGACCTCGATGGCCGTAGCTGAGCTTGAAGGTGCTGCCCCCCATGGCCAGACCCAGGATCTGGTGTCCCAGACAGATGCCGAACACCGGAAGATTGCGATGAGCGAGCAGTCCCCGGGCCAGTGAGATCCCGCGGGTCACGGCGGCGGGGTCACCCGGCCCGTTGGAGAGGAAGACGCCCTCGGGGCTCAGGGCCAGCACCTGCTCGAGAGACGCGTCGGCAGGGAGCACGGTGACGCTGCAGCCGTGCGCCACCAGCCGTTCCAGGATGGCACGCTTGATTCCGAAATCAATGGCCACCACTCGGTACGGCGAGGAAGGCAGAGCACGCTCACGGCTGTCAAACGCCACCGGACAAAGGCTCTGCCATTGGTAAGCATCGGGTGTGCTGACCCGCTCCGCGAGATTGAGACCATCCATCACAGGAGCAGCACGAACCCGCTCAAGCAGATCAGCCGCAGGGGTTCCATCGCTGCTGATGGCTCCGTTGATGGCTCCCCCTTCGCGCAGGTGCCTCACCAGCGCACGGGTGTCAACCCCACGGATTCCCACCACACCGTGGCTGACCAGCCAGCTCTCCAGATCACCCTGACTGCGCCAGCTGCTGGCCAGCGGTGAAATCTGTCGGGCGATCACCCCTCGCACCGCAGGTTGATCAGCCTCCTGATCACAGCCATTGACCCCTGTATTGCCGAGCTCCGGATAGGTGAAGGTGACCAGCTGGCCGAAATAGCTGGGGTCGGTCATCACCTCCTGATAGCCGGTCATGCCTGTGTTGAAGACCACCTCCCCGATGACGGTTCCGACGGCGCCGAAACCCTGTCCACGCAGCAGCAGGCCATCGGCGAGCACCAGGAGTGCGGCAGGAGCCGCCGACGGCGAATCAGTCACGTCAGGAACAGAGGCTTCAAGGCTTGCCCGATCATCACCCAGCGTCTGACGGGTCAGGGTGCGGAGTGGGTTCCAGGGCTGATCTCAGAGTTTCGAGGCGCCGCCAGCCTGCAGCACCGGCCAGGGCCTCCCGTGCCCGTCCAATCCCATCGGCCACGCCGTCGGTGAGGCCGGCAGCCCAGAGCACCAGGGCCGTGTTGAGTGCCACCACATCGGACTGGGCCTGAGTGCCTCGTCCCTGGAGTACGGCCTCCAGGATCTCGCGGTTGCGATTCAGATCCCCCCCCTGCAGGGCCTCAACAGGGGCCGAGCGGAGCCCGAGGGCCGCCGGCTCGAGAGACTGGCTGGAGACCTGGCCGTTCTCGACAAGTCTGAGCTGATTCACACCGACCAGCGAAGCCTCATCCAGGTTGCCCTGGCCGTGCACCACCACAGCACGGGTCAGACCCAGCTGCGCCAGAGCGTCCGCCATGGGATCAAGCAGATCAGGCCGGGCAACACCAAGCACCTGAGCCTCCGGCCGAAGCGGATTCACCAGGGGGCCGAGCAGGTTGAACACGGTGCGGACCCCGAGGCTTCGGCGCAGGGGCGCCAGAGCCACGAGGGCCGGATGCCAACCGGGAGCGAACAGAAACGTCACGCCGGCCTGTGGCAGAGCGGCCAGCACCCGCGAGGGAGAGGCGCTCAGACAGATCCCGAGGGCTTCCAGCACGTCGGCAGAGCCCACCTTGCCACTGGCGCTGCGGTTGCCGTGCTTCGCCACATGGGCTCCACAGGCGGCAGCGACAAAGGCAACGGCTGTCGAGATGTTGAAACTGTCGGAGCCGTCGCCGCCGGTACCGCAGGTGTCCACGAGTGCGAAAGCAGGCCTCTCCGCAGGAAGGGTTGACGCCTCTCGCAGAACCTTCGCCATAGCGGCGAGTTCGGAGCCGCTGACCCCCTTGGACCGGAGCGCGGCCAGCAGAGCGCCTGTGAGCACAGGGTCGATCGCCTCGGAGAGCCAGCCACGCATCAGACAGCGGGCCTGATCAGCCGACATGTCCCTCTTCTGGAGCAGCTGCTCAAGCAGGGGGGGCCAGGGAGGAACAACGCCGCTCAAAGCAGGTTCACAGGTGATCTGAACCCAGCATGCGCTGCAGACAGCCAAGAAAAAAGCCCGGGTGCAGGGCACGCCGGGCCGGGTGATGGGGACTCTTCCACTATCACCTGAAACCGGCGAACTTGGCGAGCGTGGTCAGGCTTCCTGGTCAGCGGTGTCGAAACCGGAGCCGACGGCTTCTCCGCCAGCCGGGGCCGGTCGGAAGCCGGCGGCCCAGATCGCACGGGTTTTTGTGTGCAAAGCCTCACGATCAAGCCCCCAGAGACGCAGCAGCTTTGCCAGATCGTCCTGCAGATCCCTGGCACCCGGAAACCCGTCGTAACGCATCAACAACCTGGCCGCATCCACCAGCTGGGAATCGCCGGGCTTCTCGACGGCCAGCAGCGCGTCCACCAGGTCGCGGTCGAGGCTGTGGAGGGGATGGCCCTGATCGACCGCGTTCCCGCCGGAGTCACCTTGGCTGGGTTGCCTCATGATTGAGAACCGGAACGCATCACCGGAGAGCCTGCCCGAGCGATCAGCCGCGATCCGGAGCCGGGTGATCCCTAGGTTGGCCCCAGCAAGTGCAATGCGGCCCCGATGGCCAGCTTCCGGGCCGAACTGATCCTCCGCTATCTGAGGCCACACAGGCGCACCGTGTTGCTGGGGGCGATCGCCCTGGTGGTGGTGAACCTGCTGAGCGTGCTCATCCCCCTGCTGGTGCGCCGGGTGATCGATGACCTTCAGGATGGCTTCAGTCTGGCTGACGTGGCAGGCCAGGCCGGGCTGATCCTGACCCTGGCGACCGTGATGGCCGGGGTCCGGCTGGGATCCCGGATGCTTGTGTTCGGGGTGGGCCGGCAGGTGGAAGCCGATCTCAGGCAGCAGATTTTCAATCATCTGCTCAAACAGGAGCCCGGCTGGGTTCAGAGCACAGGAAGCGGCGAAGTGATCAGCCGCGCCACCTCGGATGTGGAAAACGTTCGCAGGCTGTTGGGCTTCGCCGTGCTCAGCCTGACCAACACCGCGCTGGCCTATGCCCTCACCCTGCCGGCGATGCTGGCGATCGACCCCTGGCTGAGCCTTGCGGCGGTAGCGCTCTACCCCCTGATGCTGGTCACGGTGAGGATGTTCGGTGGGCGGATGATGCGTCAGCAGAGGCGGCAGCAGGAAGCGCTGGCCTCCCTGAGCGATCTGATCCAGGAGGACCTCTCCGGGATCAGCGCCATCAAGATCTATGGGCAGGAAGCAACGGAGGGCCAGGCCTTCGCATCTCGCAACAGGGTGTACCGGGACGCGGCCCTTGGGCTGGCCCGCACCCGCAGCACCCTGTTCCCTCTTCTGGAAGGAATCTCCTCGATCAGCCTGCTGCTGCTGCTGGCCCTCGGCAGCGGTCAGTTGGCGAGCGGCCGACTCTCCATCGGCGATCTGGTGGCTCTGATTCTCTACGTGGAACGGCTTGTGTTTCCGACCGCTCTGCTGGGCTTCACCCTCAATACGTTCCAGACCGGCCAGGTGAGTCTTGAACGGGTGGAGGATCTGCTGCGCCGCAGATCCCTGATCCAGTCGCCGGCCATGGCCGCCCCAGTGCCGGAGCAGGCGACAGGCCGCATCGAGGCCCGCGGCCTCACCGTTCAGTACCCAGGCGCCTCCAGACCCGCTCTGGAGGATGTGAGCTTCCGGATTCACCCCGGAGAGCTGGTGGCCGTGGTGGGCCCCGTCGGATGTGGCAAGACCACTCTGGCCAGAACGCTTGGACGAATGGTCCCCCTGAACCCAGGGCAGCTCTGGATGGATGGGGTGGATGTGACCCACATGGACCTGGCTGAACTGCGCAAGCGGGTGGCCCTGGTGCCTCAGGAGGGATTTCTGTTCACAGCAAGCCTGGCCGACAATCTTCGCTATGGAGACCCTGAAAGCCCGATGCAACGGGTGGAGGAGACAGCCGCTCAAGCCCAGCTCGAAGCCGATATCCGCGGGTTTCCGGATGGTTACCAGACCCTCGTGGGGGAGCGTGGCGTCACCCTCAGTGGAGGCCAGAGACAACGCACCGCCTTGGGGCGTGCCCTGCTGATGGATGCCCCTCTTCTGGTTCTTGATGACGCCCTGGCCAGTGTTGACAATGCCACCGCAGCCGGAATTCTCCAGGGAGTCCGTAATCGGAACAGAGGCCCGGCCGGCAGACGGCACGAAACCGCCAGGACAGTGCTCCTGATCAGCCACCAGCTTTCAGCTGCCGCCTGCTGCGACCGGGTGCTGGTTCTGGAAGCTGGACGGCTTGTGCAGGAGGGCAGCCATCAGGAGCTGCTCAGCCAGCACGGCACCTACCGCCGACTCTGGGATCGTGAACAGGTTGACGCTCTTGCGGTCACCCAGTGATTTGTTGAGGATGGAAGACAGATTCGCCGGGCCGGGCTTGCATAGAAGCAACGGACACCCTGGGCCTTGTGCCAGCAGCCATGACGTTCACCGCCTCCCCGGACCAGCGTTACAACCTTCGCTGCACCCTCACCTTCGGCGACATCTATGCCCAGATCCTGATCTGGATGGGGGTGATCTTCGTCAGCCTCGCCGCCGGTCTGGCCCTGATGGGAGCCAGCCGGCCTCTCTATGCGCTGGTCGGCGTGGGGCTGATCCTGGTGCTGTCGCTGCCGTTCCTGCTGTTCGCCTTCACCACCACCCTGCTGAATCACATCGCCCTGGAGCCGGCAGCAGGCAGAGCATCGGCTGATTAGGCTGAAAGCATTGCTGAAACTCGGTGTTCGGTCTCAAACGTCCGGCTTCTTCCGCCGTTCATAGGGTGCTGGGCACCCCGATCACCGCGCCCGTTGCCGACGGACAGGCCGAGGCTCTCTTCGGTTGCGGTTGTTTCTGGGGTGCTGAGAAAGGATTCTGGCGGCTGCCAGGTGTCGTCACCACCGCCGTCGGTTATGCCGGCGGCCCGGTGAACCACCCCAGCTATGAGCAGGTCTGCTCCGGCCGGACCGGACACGCCGAGGTGGTTCGCGTGGTGTGGGACACGGCAGAAATCGGCTTTGCCGATCTGCTGAAGCTGTTCTGGGAATGCCACAACCCAACCCAGGGCGATCGACAGGGCAACGACAGAGGCAGTCAATACCGCTCCACGATCTACGTGAAGGATCCGGTTCTGCTCTCCGAGGCGGAGGCGAGTCGTCTGAGCTACCAGAATCAGCTCACTGCAGCCGGGTTCGGGCCGATCACAACCGAGATCCGGCTCAACGTTCCCTTTCATCCCGCTGAGGATTATCACCAGCAATATCTGGCCAGGCCAGGCAGCAGGCCGTACTGCTCGGCCGAACCCACCCGGGTTGCACTCACGGGATACGAGGGTGGCGTGTTCCTGCTGGGGCCGGAGGTCTGGCGCTTCTATGACTGGTCTGTCAGCCATTGTGTGCTGCGGGGCGAGAATGCTCCTATTCAGCAGTCCTGAACGTCGCCATCCGTGCTTGTCGCGCTGCTCGGATCCCTGACCCTCAGCATGGGCTCACCCTGGTGGGAGCACTACGAGATTCGCGACACGTATCTGTGTCCCGATCGTGCCAGGTTGGTGGTGGAACGGAATCAGGCCCAGGCTTCACTGCTGAGTGGCAGGTACCGCACAACCCTGTTCCGGGAACCGTCTGAACAACCAGGCCTTCACTACAGCAATGAGCAGGCAAAAATCGCGATCCGCGGCGACGTGCTCAGAATCCAGCTGGGCTCGAGGCAGCAGGAATGCCTTCGTACCGACTCAGCCTGAAGCCCCAGACCCATGAATCCACTCCCCGACCGTACCGTGATTCTTGGCCTCGTGGCCACGCTCGGCCTGGTGTTCGCCCTTGTGTTCTGGTTCGTGAAGCTGCAACCGGCTCAGGATCTGCCTCTGCAGTGGAGGCAGGGAGAGACGGCTCAGCTGAACAGCTGGCAATCTGTCTCCAGCAAAAGCAGTCTGCCCTTTGAATCATCCCGAACAGCTTGAGGATTCTGCTGAGGGGACGGTCTCCCGCCAGCTCCATCCACTCCCTCGTGGGCTGGTGGAGCTTTATGGACTGCTGGCTGTGCTGTTCGTGCTGGTGCCGGAATGGATGGCCGGTGGGGCACTGCTGAGTTTTTCCGAAAGTCGGAACGGCGAAGCACTACCACCTGAAGCTGCGGCCTGGCGCAGACTGCCTGAACTGCAGCTGGCGGGGATGAGCATCGCCGAACTGCGGGGACTGGCACGGGAGTTGAAGCTGGCCGGCTATGCGCGAGACCAGCGTGATCGGCTCTCGGCCCGGTTGCTGAGAAGGCTGCGGCGCCATTCACAGACGCGCTGGCGGAGGAGCCGTCCAGA
>JAYKHC010000028.1:0-8273 GCA_035285465.1 Cyanobacteriota bacterium | reverse complement strand
TGGGACTGGTGCTCAACCAGATCGAGCGCAATTTCGGCAAGGGCTCGATCATGCGCCTGGGAGACGCCTCCCGCATGCGGGTCGAGACCATTTCCACCGGCGCACTCACGCTGGATCTGGCTCTCGGCGGGGGCTATCCCAAAGGGCGCGTGGTGGAGGTCTACGGGCCGGAGAGCTCGGGTAAGACCACCCTCACCCTGCATGCCATCGCCGAAGTGCAGCGCCGTGGCGGTGTGGCCGCCTTCGTTGACGCGGAGCATGCGCTGGATCCGGTCTATGCCGCGGCCCTGGGTGTCGATATTGAAAACCTGCTGGTCTCCCAGCCGGATACCGGTGAAATGGCCCTGGAGATCGTTGATCAGCTGGTGCGATCGGCTGCGGTTGACATCGTGGTGGTCGACTCGGTGGCGGCCCTGACGCCGCGGGCCGAGATTGAGGGCGAAATGGGCGATCTGGCGGTGGGCAGCCAGGCCCGCCTGATGAGTCAGGCGATGCGCAAGATCACCGGCAACATCGGCAAGTCGGGCTGCACCGTGATCTTCCTCAACCAGCTGCGTCAGAAGATCGGTGTCACCTACGGCAACCCTGAAACGACCACCGGCGGTAATGCGCTGAAGTTCTATGCCTCGGTGCGCCTTGACATCCGCCGCATCCAGACCTTGAAGCGGGGCACGGAGGAATACGGCATCCGAGCCAAGGTCAAGGTGGCCAAGAACAAGGTGGCGCCTCCGTTCCGGATCGCCGAATTCGACATCCTGTTCGGTCGGGGCATCAGCACGCTGGGCTGCCTGCTGGATCTGGCTGAGGAAACCGCTGTGGTGACTCGTAAAGGAGCCTGGTACAGCTTTGAGGGTGACAACATCGGGCAGGGCCGTGACAACACCATCACCTGGCTCGAGCAGAATCCCGGCCCCCTGGACCTGATTGAGCAGCTGACCCGTCAGAAGCTCACCGAAGGGGCTGAGGTTTCGGCCAATGCCATGAAGCCTCTGGCTGCGGCGGCGAAGGCTTCGGCTTCGGTCGCAGCGGCAGACGGGGCCACGGAAGCCACTCTGAAAACCCCCGCCAAGGCTTGAGGGGGGAGGGCCCGCATCCGGCGGCTCTGATTTCAGACAGCGAGGGTGTCGGGCTTCTTCAGGGGCGAAGGGTCTGACACCTGCTGAAGCATCTGTGCCACGCGCTGAAGTTCCTGGATGGCTTCGGCACCCTCCAGCTTCACCAGCTCATGGCCATCCCGGGATTCCACCCAGCTGATCCCGAAGTCGGAAACCAGAAACCTCACCATGTGGTTGCTGCCCAGATCCGCCACGAAGGAGGCTCCGTGGCCGTCCCGGCCATCTCCGCAGACGTAGCACGTCGCGGCGAATCCACGCTCCTTGAGGCTGCGGGCCAGCGCCTGGAGGCTCATCACGAGATCCTGAACGACGCTTCGGTACTGCTCGGCAAGACGGGGAAACATGGCCGGAACACACGCTTTGAGAAAGCCTAAAGGTTTTCTTCAGATTTGGCCGTGTTGCGTGGGCACCCGCACATCGGCTTGCGGGTCGCTCAGCCGTCAGCGAGTTCCCACCAGCCGGCCGTCGGACCGATGAACCGCACGGTGACCCAGAACAGCACCAGGGCTCCGATTCCCACCCAGGCCACGCGCGTGGAGAGGCTCACGAATTGTTCGGACTGACGGCGTGTCAGCGGTAACCAACTGACGATCCTCGGTGAATCATCAACTTTGGCGCGTTTCACAGTTCTCGCCGGCAGGCCCTGACTGGCTCGCCGCCTGGCTTCTCCCACCTGCACGGATCGCAGCTGCTCCCAGCCTAGGCAGCCGCATCGGTGGGATCACCGTCCCGCGGCAGCAATCGTTTCAGGGCCACCCAGGGCTCGAGAGCGTGAAGCACCTGCTGGCCCCATGCCCTGCTGCGCAAGCGGCCGTCCAGAACAGCGAGCCTGCCTCTGCCATGGCGCCGTAACCCTGCCAGACCCCGCTGCAGCCGGCCGATCCCATCGGGCAGCAGCCGCTCACGGAACCAGTCCCGACCCTGGTGCCTCAGGTTTTCCACCCGTGCTGCCGTGAGCGGATCCTCAAGGCTGGCGATCGGCAGCAGCGCCACCACAAGCTGACAGGGAAGCGGTAGTCGTGGCTGATGCTGCAGCCACCAGTCCCAGCTGGCGCACACCACGCCGTTCTGCTCGGGCGCGGTGCTCTCATGCACCACCCGGCTTCCGAACTCGGCCGCAAGTCCGGCGGTGAGCGAACGCCGCAGGCTCTCATCATCCAGCAGCACGGCCGTGAGCCCAGCCATGCCCAGAACCAGACGACGACTCTGCTCCAACAGGTGTTCGCCATAGTTCGGGCTGTTGGGAAGCGGCTGACGCAAGGGCGCGAACAGCGGCAGGGGATCAGCCAGCGGGGGATCACCCAGGCAGACATCCACAGCCGGTTGAAGGCCCAGGCCACTCGCTTCCGCGGCCGTCTCACCCACCAGCACCGCTCCGCGGCCGCTCAGCAGCTCTTCGAGTACATCGAGGGGTTCAAGCGGCTGGCGGTGCAGACGCCACTGCATGAGCCCCTTCTCGAGCCGGGCCCAGCTGGCCCAGTTGCTGCTGGCTTCCAGCCAGCGGGGCCAGGGTTCCGGCAGTTCCGGGATCAGCGCCAGCAACTGGCGCAGCGGTGCTTCCTCCTCGGCACTGATCGGCACCGGGCGCTGACCTCCACCCGGGTGGCGCAGCACCCTCAGACTCAGCCGTTCGTGCAGTTCCAGCAGGCTCGGGCCGGCTGCTGGCTGGGCACGGCAGAGGGCATCCCAGTGGCCGGGCTCGATCACCACTTCCAGGGCCGCTCGCAGCTGCCCATCGAGCAGTTCCACCTCCGGGATCACCAGATGCCGATCCCCGAGTTCCCCCCGTCGCCACAAGCGGATCAGCTCCTGATGGCTGAGCAGCCACAAGGCCACTCCTGCCGGTGGATCCGGTCCCTCGACGCAGGGAAGGCCGAGGCCCGCGCCCCGGAGCCGCGGCAATTCCACCTCCAGCAGTCGTTGCCGAACCGTTTGGCTGGCCACCAGCGCCAGCGGTACGTCACCGAGCGCCAGGGGAACCAGCAGCCCGAGCCACCAGCTGGGATCACTGCCCGGGACCAGTCGAATCAGGGTGTGGTCGGAGCGGCGCAGGCTGCGGGCCACCAACCGGCTCAGACTGAGGTGGTGGGGCCAGGCCGTGCGCCCCTCGCTGCGCAGCAGCTGCTTCAGGTGCTGGTGGGCGCGGGCTTCGTGCATCGTCCGCATCCAAGCACCGCCGGATCGTAGGAAGCTCAGCCAGAGGCACCGCAGGCACGATGACCTTTCCCACGGTTTCAGGTCTCCAGGGCCCGGTGGGCCTGGTGGGCGTCGGTCTGATCGGTGGATCGATCGGACTGGATCTGCGGGCTCGTGGGATGGAGGTGCGTGCGCTCGTTCACCGCCGGGCCAGTGCTGCACGCGTGATCGAGCGTGGCCTGGCCGATCAGGTGAGCAGCGATCCGGAGCTGCTCAGCGAATGCCGGCTGGTTGTTCTGGCCCTGCCGCTTGATCGTCTGCTGGACCCGCCTGCCCGCCTGCTGAACGCCTTGCCGGGGGATGCGGTGATCACCGATGTGGGATCGGTGAAGGCGCCTGTGCTGGAGTGCTGGCAGCCGCTTCACCCGCGCTTTGTGGCCGGCCACCCGATGGCTGGAACGAGCCGTTCGGGGGTGGAGGCCGGAGTGGCAGGGCTTTTCGTTGATCGGCCCTGGGTGGCGACCCCTGCTCCCAGCACAGATCCCGAAGCGCTCGAACAGGTTCGCAGGCTCGCGCAGAGCCTTGGCGCGCATTGGTTGTGCTGCAGCGCTGAGGAGCATGACCGAGCCGTGGCCCTGATCTCCCATCTGCCGGTGCTGGTGAGTGCCGCACTGCTGCTGGCGGTCGGTCGTGGTGCGGAAGCTGCCCGACTGGAGGGTGCACCCGAACTGCCGCAGCTTGTGCGTGCCCTGGCTTCCAGTGGATTTGCGGACACCAGCCGCGTTGGTGGTGGAAATCCAGAGCTGGGACATCTGATGGCCCGTTGTAACCAGCAGGCCCTGCTGGAGGCTCTGGTTCACTACCGCGAGGCGCTGGAGCTCCTGGAGCAGACCGTGCGTACCGGTCAGTGGGCGGCGCTGCGTTCCGAGCTTGAAACCTCCGAGCAGCTGCGGCGGGAGTTCGTGTGAGAGCGGAGGGTCTTCAGAGCTCTGAATCAAGCGTCAGCGGCTGCCCGCGCGCAGCGAGCAGCTGACGGCAGGCCGTCAGAGCCGACAGCGTCACCCCGGCTGTTCCCTCCCCCGGGTACAGGCTGTCGCCACAGAGCCAGAGACCCGGCAGGGGGGTGCGGCTGGAGAGACCGAAGGGGCCGAAGCGGCGGGGGTGCTGCCCCAGGCCGCCCACATATCCCATCGGTCGGCCGGTCCAGCGTTGGAAGCCTCGCGGTGTGGAGAGTTCGGCCTGGATCCAGTCGCCGGCCTCCAGGCCCAGCAAGGTGCCGAGGCCTCGCTGGATTCCGGCCATCGCCTTGGCCTTGGCGGTTTCATAGGCCTCAGGCTGCAGGGTGAACCAGGCTCGGGCCGATGTGAACACGCTTGCAATCACGGTGGCCTGCCCGTGCGGTGCACGCCCGTCGCCTTCCCGGCTGATGGAGACGAACAGGGAACCCGGATCGCCCCAGTCGAGCTGGAGGTGACCCGGTCCATCCGCAGGCAGCCGGGCGCGATTCACGGCTCCGTAAAGCACCAGCGCCCCGGAGGGTTCGCCGAAGGAGGCGATCCGGCGGGCATAGCGGGTCGGCATGGCCTCCCCCAGCAGCTCCGGAAGCAGCTGGGGGGGCAGGGTGCACACCACATCGTCGGCCTCCAGCTGGATCCCACGCCGTTCAGATCTCACACCGTCCAGTCGCCAGCCCCCTGTCGGCAGCCTTCTCAACCGGGTCACCCGGCAGCGCAGCAGCAGCGTTCCGCCCCAGCGGCTCAGGGCTGATTCCAGGGAGGTCGACAGGTTCTGCATCGAACCGTCGAGGTGCCACAGCCCGAGCGGAGCCTGCGCCATGGACAACACCGTGGCCCCGTAGAGGGCGGCGGTGCGTTCGGTGGGCTCCTGGGAATAGAGCCTGAGCTGCAGGTCCAGGAACCGCCGCAAGCGCAGATCGCCACCACAACCACTGAGGGCCAGCAGGTCGGCCACGCTGCTGAACGCCAGCAGTCCACCGGCCAGGTTTCCCGCATCCAGAGCGGGCAGCAATGTTCTGAGATCCCAGAGCGTGCGTGGCGGCAGCACCGGATCGCGGCCGGCGAACCGCCAGTTGGCGCGGTGCAGCCACTCGCAGAGTGCCCAGAACCGTTCGCTGCCTGGAAATCGAAGTTCCCTTTCCTGCTTCCAGCGCAGGGGATCTCGCCAGATCCGGATCGGCAGGCTGCCGTCTTGAAGATGCACCACGCAGGCGGGATCAAGAGGGCTGGCAGCCGGAAGCGGCACCTGCAGATGGCGAAACAGTCGGGAATGGCTTCCTCCCGGCTCCAGCCCCGCCACCTGAGTGGCGCCCACATCAAAGATGTAGGGGCCACGCCGGAACGTTCCCGCGCAGCCACCGCTCTGATGGTGTGCTTCCACCAGCAGCACCTTGCGCCCCTGCTTCGCCAGCAGGGCGGCGGCTGTGAGGCCGGCGATGCCTGCCCCGATCACCACAATCTCGTGGCGTTCCATCAGGTCATGCTGACAGGTGTGCCGCCTGCCCAGCACCTTGGCGATTCCCTGCGCATCCCGGCTGACGGACTGGCTCAGCGAGCAGCTTCCGGCTGCCCTTGCCGCGGCATTGCCGGTCCGGCGAGTCACACCGGTGGGCGGAGGCTGCATCCACGCCGCCTGGAGGCTGGATCTTCAATCCGGTGAGCGGCTGTTCGCCAAGTCGAACAGCTGCAGCGTTCTGGGAATCCTGCAGGCTGAAGCCGATGGCCTGAGGGCCCTGGCCCAGGTGGCCGACGCCGCTGGCCCGGAGGAGATGCCGGCTCTGCCGGAGCCGCTGGCCCTGGGTGAGGTTGATGACCAGGCGCTGTTGGTGCTCAGCTGGCTGGACCTGACCGAGCGCTCCGACCCTGCGGCCTGGAGTGGATTCGGGGCGGCATTGGCCCGGCTGCATCAGCGGTCGCGGCTGCTGAACCGTGAACGTGGCTTCGGGGCTGAAGCCGCTAATTTCATCGGCTCAACACCTCAGCCCAATGGCTGGAAGGCTGACTGGAGCCGGTTCTTCTGCGACCAGCGACTGAGGCCCCAGCTGGCACTTCTGCAGAGCCGTGGGCTGGCGCCGGAAGGAAGCGAGGCGTTGCTGAGCCGGGTGGCGGACCGGTTGGCTGATCATCACCCTGAGCCGGTGCTGGTTCACGGCGATCTGTGGCGTGGCAATGCCGGGTTGATCGAACAGGGCAGGGGCGCCCTGTTCGATCCCGCCTGTTACTGGGGGGATCGCGAGGTTGATCTGGCCATGGCCCGGCTGTTCGGCGGATTTCCGGAAGCCTTCTTCAAGGGGTACAGCAGAACCTGGCCGCTGCCGGAAGACTCAGCCAGCAGGCAGGATCTCTACAACCTGTACCACCTCTGGAATCACGTCAATCTGTTCGAAGGCGGTTCCGGAGGGGCCTATCACAGGCAGGCCTGTGCAGGGGTTGAGCGCCTGCTGGGTGGGGGCCCCTGAGCCGCACGACAGCCGGGTTCAGGAACTGAATTCAGATCAGCCCAGGTATTCCTGGCGAAGCGTCTGGATCCTGGTCACCAGGGCGTGACGCTTGTCGCTGGTGGTGAGGTTTCTCCAGCCCCACTGGCCCACCACGATCAGACCCAGCAGCTCGAGCAGGCCCGGAACAACCGGCAGCAGGTTGATGGTGTCCAGCACGCCCTTGATCAGGATCTGAGCCACGATCACCGCCACGATGATGCCTGTGGCCTTGCCGATGCGGCCCATCTGGTTCCAGTCCACCTGATCGAGGGTCTGGTTCAGCTTGCCGATCACCTCGCTGTAGCGCTCGGTGAAGCTGACCCCGGGTTCAGGGGTTTCCGAAGCGGTGGCTGTGGAGGGTTCGGGTTCTGAACCCTCATGGGCTGCAGGTTGAGCTGCAGGTTCAAAGGTTTCCTGCTCGAGGGTTTCAGTGATGTTGTCGCCCATGGAGCGTGACCCGGATCGGAATGGCCCATAAGGTATCGGTGTGCCTTTCGAATCGCCAGAGCGGATCGCCGCCCGTGCGGAACTGCTTACCGTGCTGGGGCAGTGGTGCCGCAGCGCCGCTCCCCTGGAAGCTTGCGCTCTGTTGATCGGGCGCCGGCCGTCCCGTTGCTGGCGGCTGGAACGGCTCTGGCCCTGCTGCAATGTCTGGCCGGACCCGGCCGAGCGTCGTGTTCGCTTTGCCATCGACCCTCGGGAGCAGCTGCTGGCCCAGAAATGGGCCCGGACCCAGGGGATGGATCTGCTCGGTACGGTCCACAGCCATCCGGTGAGTCCGCCGCTGCCATCAGCTCACGATCTGGCGCTCACGGCCGCCCCGACCCTGATGGCGATCTGGGGCCCGCATCACCCTGGCGCCGAGCCGGAGCTTCGCGGCTGGTGGCTGGAGGATCCACCGGCGCCACCGCGGCCGCTGGAATGGACAATGGAGATCTGACGGACGCTGGCCATGCTTCCTCCTGACACCTCCGGCATCCAGCTGAGTCCCGATGAGGTGGCTCGCTTTGCTCGCCATCTGATCCTTCCTGAGGTGGGGATGGAGGGCCAGAAACGGCTTAAGGCCGCCTCTGTGCTGTGTGTGGGCACCGGAGGGCTGGGCTCCCCGCTGCTGCTGTATCTGGCGGCGGCCGGCGTCGGCCGGATCGGGATCGTGGATTTCGACGTGGTGGATCACTCCAACCTGCAGCGGCAGGTGATCCACGGCACCAGTTGGGTGGGCAAGCCGAAGATCGAATCGGCCAAGGCGCGCATCCTTGAGATCAACCCCCACTGCCAAGTGGATCTCTACGAAACGGCACTCAGCAGCGAGAACGCCCTGGAGATTGTTCGCCCGTACGACATCGTCTGCGACGGCACGGACAACTTCCCCACCCGCTACCTGGTGAACGACGCCTGTGTGCTGCTGGGCAAGCCCAACGTGTACGGCTCGATCTTCCGCTTCGAAGGCCAGGCCACGGTGTTCAACCTGGATGCCGAAAGCCCCAACTACCGCGACCTCTTCCCCGAGCCGCCGCCGCCGGGCA
>JAYKHC010000027.1:0-15278 GCA_035285465.1 Cyanobacteriota bacterium | reverse complement strand
AGGGCTGGGGGTTCTTGGGCAGCGGTTTGAGTGATGATCGGAGCGACTGGTTAACACCCATCGTGCTCCCATCAAATCACATACCCCATCCCGGCGACACGCTCATTCCTCGAATCGACCGATTCGTCCCCGGGAGCTTGAAAGGTGGTGCTGAGGTGTTCGCTGGCAGGAAATAAATCTGAGTGATTTCATCGCTGACATATGTCTTTCGCTGAGGACCGCAACGTCTTCGATGCCGGTCAGGATCTATTTGATAGGTCTTGGGCAGCCCTTGCGGGTGCCAGCCCGTTGTGGCCTGGATTCATCAAGCGATCTGATTGGGCGCCTGATGTCCACCTCCTGTCTAAATGTCACCGAGTCAAGGCGGCTGATGCGCCCAAGCCCCTGCTAAATTCGCTCAATCTGGCTTAATGACCGTTGTGAGTGACGCAGGGCCATCTCAGATGCGAATCGCCATCGTTGGAGCTGGCCCTGCGGGCTTGACAGCAGCGTACATCCTCAGCAAATCAGGCATTTCTGTGGATGTTTTTGAGTCAGACCCCTTTTACGTGGGCGGAATTTCACGCACTGTTCAATACAAGGGATTTAGGTTTGATATTGGAGGGCATCGATTTTTCTCTAAGTCTGAGGAGGTGGAGAATCTTTGGGCCGAGATTCTACCTGATGGCATTATCTCCAGGCCTCGGTCATCTCGGTTGTTGTACCGGGGAAAATTTTATAGTTATCCTCTGCAGGCTCTGGAGGTTCTTGAAAATCTTGGCATCTGGCAGTCTTTCCTTTGCGTGGGCTCTTACTGCAAAGTTAAGTTGAGGCATAGGCTGGGTCTGATCCGCTCTCCGGAAAACTTTGAGGAATGGGTTGTATATAACTTCGGCTGGAGACTGTATTTTGCTTTCTTTAAGGCATATACGGAAAAAGTATGGGGCATCCCCTGCACAGAGATCTCCGCGGATTGGGCCGTGCAGCGCATCAAAGGCCTGTCACTGCTGACCACGGCGGTGAATATCTTGCGAAGGGCAGTACGGATGAAGCCCGCACATTCAGGTTCCAAGCAAATCAAAACGCTGATCCAGTCGTTTCGCTACCCACGGCTTGGGCCCGGCATGATGTGGGACGCAGCCAAGGAAAAGATCGTTGCCTGTGGTGGAAAGGTTATCCATGGCTCCCGTGTAACTTCGTTGAGCCTGGATCCCGAACAGAAGCACTGGTTACTGGAGGTGGCTGAATCTCTGCCTGATACAGATCATGCGAAGCCAGGCAGTGGTACTCCTCGCACGCTGGGCCCCTATGACCAGGTGATCTGTTCGGCGCCGATCGGTGAGGTGGTTGAAATGATCAAGCCATCTCTTTCAGGCCAGGCAAGATCCGCGGCGTCACAACTTACCTATAGAGACTTTATCCTTGTAGCTGTGATTCTGAATGAGGCTCTTCCTTTCCCAGATCAGTGGATCTATATCCATGAGACTCACTGCAGGGTGGGTAGGATTCAGAACTTTAAAAACTGGTCTCCCGAATTGCTCGATGGTTCCGGGCGGATTTGCCTTGGAATGGAATATTTCTGTTGTGTGAATGACGACCTCTGGAGCTTGTCCGATGACGAGCTCTTCAGCCTTGCCGGTTCAGAGCTTGCTTCGCTGGGCTTGGCCAAGCAAGATGATATTGTCGATGGTTGTGTGGTTCGCCAGGAGAAGGCCTACCCCGTTTATGGAGATAGCTATAAGCAAAGCCTCGCAGTGATCAAGGAAGAGCTCGATCAGCGTTGCGAGGGCTTGCATCAGGTAGGCAGAAACGGCCTGCATCAATACAACAACCAGGACCACTCCATGATGACGGCTATGCTTGTGGCGCGTAACATTCTGGACCCTGCTTGTAACTTTGACCCCTGGCTGGTGAGCCAGGATGCTGAATATATTGAGGAGAAGTCAGCTGATGAGGGTTCTGAGTTCAGCGCTTGATCTCCTCGGCATTTTGCGATGGACCTTCTTCGTGCTTCTCATGGGGGTTCCGCTGTGGACGAATCGGGATAGCCTTGAGAAAAGCAAGGCCTTTCCTTGTGCAGCTCTCAACATGCTTCCCAATCAGTGACCATCTCTGCTGCGGCTGCTGCTAAGCCCATCGAGCAACCCTCGCTGACGGTGATCATGCCCACGATCGACTGGGGGGCCACCTTTCAGCGATGTGTTCAGGCCGTTGTGGCGGGTCTCAGAGATGGAGATGATTTCGTGGTGGTCCTTGATGGGCCGCCCATTCCTTCACCAGACTGGTTGCTGAGTGCTGCGACGTTGGTTGTTCATACAGGAATGCGCAGCGGCCCAGCTGCCGCGCGTAACCAGGCTGCACGCGAGGCACGGAGTGAGTTGCTGATGTTTGTTGATGCCGATGTTGAGCTCCATCCAGATTCCATTCAGCGTGTGCGCAGGCATTTTGCACTGAATCCCAGGCTAGATGCTGTTTTCGGTAGCTATGACAATAAGCCTGCAGCCAAGGGGCTGGTGAGCAAGTTTCGAAATCTTCTGCATCACTACACTCACCAAATTAATGCGGGCCCGGCTGCTACGTTTTGGGCAGGATGTGGTGCCGTCTCGCGTGGTCGCTTCCTGTCTCTCGGAGGCTTTGATGCCGAAACGTATCGGCTTCCTTGTATTGAGGATATTGAGTTCGGCGTGCGTCTTTCTGGGGCAGATGGGTTTATTCTATTAGACCCCACCATCCAATGCACTCATCATAAGCGTTGGACCTTGATCTCCATGCTAAGAACAGACATATTGCAGCGAGCTGTGCCCTGGTCTCGATTAATCTTGAGTGGTCGAGAGCTGCCGGCGACACTCAACTTGACAGTGGAGTCTCGTGTCAGCGGCATTCTGAGTCTGGTGGCGGCATCTTTGGCGATACTTTTCATGGTCAGTAATTTCAGGCCCTTGCTTCTGGTGTTCGCCATTGTGTGTTTCGGCTTGATATTGTTCCTGAACAGGCTCTTTATCTTGCTCCTCTGGCAGCGAGGCGGGGCTTCCCTGGCTTGCGTTGGAGCTCCGCTGCTGTGGCTTTATTACTTTTACTCGGCAGTGGTCTTTGGAGTGGTTGCTTTTGTAGAGTCTTCACGCAAGCTGGTTTCCAAGCGAAGTGCTGCTATGAGTCATGAGACGTAGTCGTTTAATCAAAACTCTTAAGGTTGCGAGCTGTATCCTGTTGGCGACTGTGGCGGCGGTCGTTAATCTCGGGGGGCTTGTGGATGGCTGGCTACAGCCCATTGGTATTCCAGGCCTTGATATTTACCAGCGTTTCACGGAATGGCGGCTGTTTGCAGATGGTATTTATCCGATGCATGGCGTTGCCAGCTCGGATGAGATGGCTCTCCCGCATTTTCGGGGCTCCGTTTATCCCCCGTGGGTATTCCCAGTCTTTGGGCTGGTCTTTTCCTGGGCTGGTTATGAGGGTGGGAAGGCTTTTGTTTTTGCCGCCAGCCTCTTGGCATTGACCCTGATCGCATGGATCGGCTATCAATACTTAGCTCCTCTCGGGCCCTGGGCGGCGTTGATGGGTGCCTTGAGCCCGCTGGCCATTCTTGGGAATAGATTTTGCTTTTCTCATGGTCAATTCTCGATAATCTGCATGGGCTTGATATCGACTCAGTGGCTCTTGATTGCAAGAAAGTATTGCCGGACTGCGTCCATCTTCTGGGCGCTGGCAATGATCAAGCCACAGATCGCATTTTTTTTCGTGTGGCCTCTGGTCCGGCGTGGTCGCTGGTTTGCGCTTGCCATGGGCTGTGGGACTCTTGTTGTTTTATCAGTGATAACGTTTGTCCACACCACCAGCAGCCCGATTGCCTTATGGAATCAATGGGCGAGCGTTTTGCCACTCTTTGTTGATTCAGCAAACAGCAACTTGTTCGCCAAGGCTATTGGGCTGATGGATAGGCCCGTTCTGGTTGTGGCAATAGCCATTGTCATTCTGGTCGTTTCGGTTTTCCTGCTGCGCCGTTGGCCTGTTGTTCGAGCCGTTAAATCGAGGTTGCGCGTCGAAGTCGACCCCATGATCTCGGCTGCGGCCTGCGCTGTCATTGGCTATGCCAGTGTTTATCACATGCTCTACGATAAAATTATGTTGTATCCCCTTGTGCTCGTCTGCTTGAAGGGCGTTATTCAGCGACCTCGTTTCCAGTCTTGCTGCATGGCTGTTGCCATTTTTGCTATTGTTTGGTTGCCTGAGCGAATTCTTGCTGTATTCCCAACTGTTCCTGGGCAAACACTTGTTTTGCTGGTGTTGGGTTTCTGCATCATGTACCGGAAGGACAGGCTCTCCCATTCCTTGCCGGATGCCGGCCGCGTAAGCTGATAGTTGCCCCTGTTGCCGTGATGTCGGAGGATAATCAGAAGGAATGGACCACCGCTGACAGTGTTGGTCTCTATGGGCTGGATCGCTGGGGGGAACCCTATTTTTCTGTCAACAGCAAGGGCCATGTGATGGTGCAACCGCGCGGAGACCGGGGCGGTTCACTCGACCTGTTTGAGCTCGTTCAGCAATTGCTGGGTCGTAACCTTGGCCTTCCATTGCTGATCCGGTTTGACGATATCCTGGAGGATCGGCTCGAGAGATTGCATGCTGCATTTTCGCGAGCGATCGCCCAATACGGTTATCGGGGCCGTTACCAAGGGGTGTTCCCGGTCAAGTGCAACCAGCAGCGCCATGTTGTTGAGGAGCTGGTTGAGTGCGGCCGACGCTGGCATTTTGGTTTGGAGGCGGGAAGCAAGGCTGAACTTCTGATTGCTCTGTCCTTGCTGGATGATCCCGGCGCACTGTTGATCTGCAACGGCACCAAGGACCTGCGCTATCTCGAGACGGCAATCCTGGCCCGTCGTCTCGGCCGCCAGCCTGTTGTTGTGCTTGAGCAGCTGGAGGAGGTGGAGCGGCTGATCAAGGCCTGTCGCCGGCTGGGGACAGCGCCTCTCATCGGTGTCCGGGTCAAGCTTTCGGTCCGTAGTGCAGGTCGCTGGGGGAGCTCCGTGGGGGACCGTGCCAAGTTCGGGCTCTCGGTGCCGGATCTGCTGGCCAGCATTGAAGCTCTGCGGGAGGCAGATCTGCTGGGAGAACTTCGCTTGCTGCACTTTCACATGGGTAGTCAGATCAGTGATATCGCTCTGCTCAAGGACGCCATTCAGGAGGCTGGGCAGATCTACGTGCAGCTTTGTCAACTCGGTGCGCCGATGGGTTTTCTGGATGTGGGTGGTGGACTTGGCATTGATTACGACGGAAGCCGCACCAGCACTTCTGCCTCCACCAACTATTCGATGCAGAATTATGCCAATGATGTGGTGGCCACGGTCCGTGAATGCTGTGAGCCCCAGGGTGTTCCTGACCCCACATTGGTGAGTGAAAGCGGGCGCGCCATCGCCAGCCATTTCTCCGTGCTTGTCTTCAACGTTCTGGGCTGTGGCTCACTGCCGAGCAGTGTGCCTCCCCGACTGGACGATGAGTCGCTGATCCTTCGAAATTTGCGCGACACGCATGCTGGTATTGAATCCCTTTCCAGAGATGGCCTCTCCTCGGTCCAGGACAGGCTTGTTGACAGGTTGCAGGAAGCCTGGAACGACGCCCTGAAATTTCGAGAGGATGCGTTTTCCGCCTTCCGCCTCGGCTATCTGGGCATACGCGAGCGTGGCATGGCAGAGCAGCTCACCTGGGCTTGTGCTGAGCGCATCGTAGGCCTCTTGCCAGACGGCAGGATTCCGGAGAATCTGCAGACACTCAGAGCTTCATTGGCAGGTCTTTATTTCGCCAATCTCTCGATCTTTCGCTCGGCACCTGACACCTGGGCCATTGAACAGTTGTTCCCCGTGATGCCCATCCACCGATTGAATCAACAGCCCAACCGCCTGGGCAGCTTTGCTGACCTCACCTGCGACTCCGATGGCAAGCTTGCGCGCTTCATCGGTGATGGCCAACCCAGGCCTCTGCTCGAGCTGCACGATCTGATCGAAGGAGAACCGTATTGGATCGGTCTGTTCCTCGGGGGTGCCTACCAGGAGGTGATGGGCAACCTCCACAACCTGTTCGGCAGCACCAACGCCGTCCACATCCGCCTGGCAGCCGGTGGCGGCTACCGCGTTGAGCATGTGGTTCGAGGTGACACCAACGCTGCGGTGCTCCGAGCGATGGAGCATGATCCCGATCTTCTGCTGGAGCGGCTGCGCATGGCGGCTGAGGCTGCCATTCAGCGGGGTGATCTGCCGATCAGCGATTCCCGACGGCTGATGGACCACCTTGAGTCCAGTCTGCGCCAGACCACGTATCTGGAGTGATGCGGACTTGCGGCAGAGCACGTGGAGCCACGGACGGACCCCGTGCTAGGCTTTGTAAAGATCCTTAACAATGAGATTGCATGTTTACGCTTGAAAGGGCCGCCAAGATTTTTCCGAACACCCTTTCGGCTGATGTGGTGCCTGCAATCACGGCCCGCTTCAAATTGTTGAGTGCCGAGGATCAGCTGGCCCTGATCTGGTTCGCCTATCTGGAAATGGGGCGCACCATCACCGTGGCAGCCCCGGCTGCAGCCCGCATGCAATTTGCTGAGCGCGTGCTCAATGAGATCAAGGCCATGGACTTCAAGGCTCAGAGTCAGGCCATGTGTGACCTTGCCAACCGTTCTGATACCTCGATCTGCCGCGCCTATGCACTGTGGTCCGTGAATATCAAACTGGGCTTCTGGTACCAGCTGGGCGAATGGATGGCCGCTGGACTCGTCGCTCCCATTCCCGCTGGGTATCAGCTTTCTGCCAATGCAGCGGCGGTTCTCGCCTCCGTCAAGGAGGTGGATCAAGGCCAGCAGATCACCTTGCTCCGCAACTTTGTTGTGGACATGGGCTTCGATCCTGAGAAGGGCGCCGGGCAGAGGGTTGCGGAACCCGTTGTCGCTCCGACCCCAGAGCAGCAGCGTCAAAAGGTGTTCATCGAAGGGGTGATCAATCCCACCGTTAACAATTACATGGATCTGCTCAATGCCAATGACTTTGATAACTTAATCAAGCTTTTTCTGCCCGACGGGGCCCTGCAGCCACCCTTCCAGAAGCCCATCGTTGGAAGTGATGCGATCCTTCGCTTTTTCCGTGAGGACTGCCAGAATCTGCGCCTGTTGCCTGAGCGTGGATATTCCGAGCCGGTAGAGGGTGGGTTCTCTCAGATCAAGGTGACCGGCAAGGTTCAGACGCCTTGGTTCGGTGCCGGAATTGGCATGAATGTCGCCTGGCGATTTCTGTTGAATTCGGATGGCAAGATCTACTTTGTTGCCATCGACCTGCTGGCTTCTCCTGCTGAACTGCTCAAGCTTGGCCGTTGATTTTGGGTGATGGTCTCAGCCCGTCCACGCGATTCGGCCTTGCTTTCACCCTGCTGACGCTCACAGCCTGGATGACCTCCACTGTGAGCCTGCTGGTCTGTGATGTTGCTGCTCTTCCAGGTTGGTTTGTGATCGGGGCCATCCTGATTCGCACCCACCTGCAGACAGGTTTGTTCATCGCAGGCCACGATTCCATGCATGGTGTTCTGTGGCCTGAATGCCGATCCTGTAATCGGCTGTTGGGATCCCTGCTGTTGATCTTTTACGCGGGGTTGCCCTTTGAGGTATGCCTCCGCAACCACAGGCTTCACCACCAGCAGACCGCTACCGATCGGGATCCGGATTTTCAGGTTAACCCCAGAGCAGGGTTATTGCAGTGGTATTTCCGATTCATGGCCGGTTATCTGAGGCCTCGCCAGATGGCGTCATTGTTATTCTTCTGGGCTGTTCTGTGGGTTTTCGCCTGTCTTCTGGGGACTTCGGGCTGGATCAATGTGCTGTTGTTCTGCAGCCTGCCGCTTTTGCTGAGTTCGTTTCAGCTGTTTTTGTTTGGAACCTATTTCCCGCATCGTTGCCAGCGGCCACCTCTTTGCAAAAACCAGCCCGACAGCCTGGACCTTCCCGCGTGGCTGTCACTGATCGCCTGCTTTCATTTCGGCTACCACCGGGAGCATCACGACCAACCCACGCTGCCCTGGTTTGCCCTGCCCGCCTGCAGGAGCCAACGGCGTTCTCTCGCGTCCGCCGGCACTCCTGGGTAGTGTTCAGCGCAGTTGGGAAGCCTTGAAGCGCGTGAATCAAGTGAGTGAATGGAGTGAAGCTGAGCAGATCATTGCCCGAGAGGCATTCGATCAGGCTTATGGTCGTGCGATTGCTCAGCTCGTGGACACGATTCGTGCCCGGGCCAACACTCTTCACTCAGCGGAATCCATTTGGCAGCTTCACGACTTTTTGAGCATCGAGCGGCACACGATTGAGGGACGCTTCGCCTTTCAGGTTGATGGAATCCTGTTTGTGTTTGCCAGTTTGGTGAAGGACGGTTTGCTCAATCTCGACGAGTTGAGCGGCCTTGATGCTGACAAGCTCGCCAAGATCACCGCCATGTCACGGTTCTAGTTCACACTCTCCGCAGCAATCCCGCTCCATTCACGCAGCTCCTCCACGCTGCGGACACCCTCCAGCCGGCGACCATCCAGGTCCCAGGTGGGGTAGACGCGCAGATCGGCTGCCTGGCAGCGCTCGCGTCCTTCGTCGCCTCGGTCACATTCCACGTAGGGCAGCAGGGCAGCGGCCTCACGTCCGAACAACGACTTCTGTGCCGTGCAGGCCGGGCACCACCAGGCGCCGTAGAACACCGCACCTCGCTGCGACAATTGCCTGCTGACGGCCAGCTGCCTGGCATCCGATGCTGTGAATCTCTGCTCCACCGGGGTTGGCTCAGCGGCGCCACGGCCAGGAACTGCAACGCCCACAACAGCGCTGGCAAGAGCAAGGAGCAGACTGCAGCGCAGCATGACCAAAGGGTTCGGTGACCAAAGAAGTTAAAGGGTCGCTCGCCGCTCTTGCCGGCAGCCTGGGCTGAGACACTGGGTCCTATGAGCGCAAACGGTTATCGCGATTATTTCAAGGTGCTCGGCGTTGACCGAGGGGCTGATGCGGACACGGTCAAGCGTGCGTTTCGCAAACTGGCTCGTCAGTACCACCCGGATGTGAACCCAGGCGACAAGAGCGCCGAGGCCAGGTTCAAGGAGATCAGCGAGGCTTACGAAGTTCTCTCAGACCCCGACAAGCGCCGACGCTACGAGCAGTTCGGTCAGTACTGGAGCCAGGTCGGTGCTCCAGGTGAAGGGGGTGCGGATGTGGATTTTGGACGCTATGGAAATTTCGATGACTTCATCAATGACCTGCTCGGTCGCTTTGGCTCCGGTTTTCCCGGCACGGGTTTCGGGGCCGGGGGATTCCCGGGGGGGTTCGGGGCCGGGGTTCGCGCTCCTTCCGATGCCCCGAACCTTGATGCTGAAGCCAGGATTGCGCTCAGTTTCTCGGAAGGGTTCCACGGTTGCGAACGAACGCTGGCCGTGAATGAGGAGCGGGTGCAGGTGCGCATCCCCCCGGGAGTGAGGAACGGCACCCGGTTGCGACTCAAGGGCAAGGGGAACCTGCAGCCGGGCACAGGCCGTCGCGGTGATCTGTACCTCAACCTCCAGCTCCAGGACCATCCCGTCTGGAGGTTGGACGGTGATCAGCTGCGGGCGGAGCTGCCCTTGAGCTTCGATGAGCTGGCTCTCGGGGGAGAAGTGTCTGTGGCAACGCCTGACGGCGAGGCCACCGTGAATGTGCCGGCAGGTTTCCCCATGGGACGCAGCCTGAGGCTGAAAGGCAAGGGTTGGCCGATTCAGGGCGGACGGGGCGATCTGCTGCTCACGCCGGTGCTGAAGTGGCCCGAGCAGTTCAGCAGCCAGGAGCTTCGGCTTCTGGAGCAGCTGCGTGGTTTGCGCAGCCAGGACCCCCGGGCCGAGTGGCTGCGTTCAGCTCGACTCTGAACCGTTCCCGGCAGGATTCGTAGGATTCAACCAGTCAAACCCGTTCCATGGAGCTCACCTACCGCCCGCGCCGATTGCGCCGGTCGCCGGCCCTGCGGGCCATGGTGCGGGAGACCTCCCTTTCCCCAGCTGATTTCATCTACCCGCTGTTTGTGCATGAGGGCGCCGCGAATGAGCCGATCGGTGCCATGCCGGGATGCCAGCGCTGGAGTCTGGAGGGGCTGGTGGATGAAGTGGGCCGAGCCTGGGATCTTGGAATCCGCTGCGTGGTGCTCTTCCCCAAGGTTTCCGATGGCCTGAAGACAGAGGATGGCGCTGAATGTTTTAACGAGCACGGTTTGATTCCCCGTGCAATCCGTCGCATCAAAGAGATGCATCCTGCGATGGTGATCATGACCGATGTGGCGCTTGATCCCTACTCCTGCGATGGCCATGACGGCATCGTGAGCGATCAGGGTGTGGTGCTCAACGACGAAACGGTCGCCGTGCTCTGTCGTCAGGCCTTGGCTCAGGCCAGGGCCGGTGCCGATCTGATCGGGCCAAGCGACATGATGGATGGCCGAGTGGCAGCGATTCGTGAGGCCCTGGATGAGGAGGGTTTCGAGCACGTGGGGATCATCAGTTACACGGCGAAGTACTCAAGCGCCTACTACGGCCCATTCAGGGAAGCGTTGGATTCGGCCCCTCGATTCACGGCCGGTAAGCCCATCCCCAAGGATAAAAGTACCTATCAGATGGACCCCGCCAATGCGCGTGAAGCGATCACTGAGGCTCAGCTGGATGAAACCGAAGGGGCTGACATCCTGATGGTGAAGCCTGGTCTCGCATACCTCGATGTTGTTCAGAGGCTACGCCAGGAAAGTGAACTTCCGATTGCTGCCTACAATGTGAGCGGTGAATATGCCATGGTGAAAGCGGCCGCAGAGCGTGGCTGGATCGATGAGCGCGCTGTGGTGCTGGAAACGCTCATCTGCTTCAAGCGCGCCGGAGCTGATCTGATTCTCACCTATCACGCCAGCGATGCCGCAGCCTGGCTCCGGCAGGGCTAGGAAGGAACAAAGCAGTGAGCAGAATCTGATGGGTGCCGACCGGCTGGGTCACGTGGCCATCCGCGTGACGGACATGGACCGCGCCAAGGCCTTCTACCAGTCCCTTGGGCTCAGGCTCACCTGGGATGCCCCGGATTGGGCCTATCTCCAATCTCCCGCCAGCGGTGATGGCATCGCTCTGCTCAGCCCCGATTACAGGGCCGCAGGTCCCCATTTCGCCTTCCATTTCGACGACCGCGCCGAGGTGGATCGGATCCATGACCAGCTGGAGGCTGCAGGCCATCGTTGCGGACCTGTGCATGATCATCGGGACGGCACCGCCAGTTTCTATCTCCAGGATCCTGAGGGGAACTGGCTGGAGATGCTCTACGAGCCATCTGCTGGAATTCCCACCAATCGTCCCGGTCAGGCGGCGATACCGGCTCCGGCGCGCGGGTGAGTGAGCTCTCCGGCATTGAGCAGGACACCCTGCGGCTGCTCGAGTGGCCCAGGCTCTGCGATCATCTGGCCGGCTTTGCCAGCACGGCAGCAGGCCGACGCCACTGCGGCAACCTGCCCCTCGGGGCCTCCGTTGAGGAGAGTCGCCTGCTGCTGGCGGAAACCCGTGAACTTCTGGCTCTTGATGGCCTGACGGAAGGCGGCCTGAGCTTCCGGGGTGTCGGCGATCTCGGCTTGATGATTCAACGCTGCGCCAAGGGAGGGCAGGCGACGGGGGAGTCTCTGTTGGAGCTGGCCACCACGCTGGCCGCCGCCAGAAGGCTGCGGCGTCAGATCGACGATCCGGAGCTGCGCCCGGTGACCTCGGCGCTTGTGAAGGAGCTGCGCACCCTGCCTGAGCTGGAACAACGGCTCCATTTCTGCCTGGAAGAGGGCGGACGGGTGGCCGATCGGGCCAGCCCAACGCTTCAGGGGGTGCGACGTCAACTGGTTGAGCTGCGCGGTGAACGCCGCGATCGCCTTCAGGAATTGCTGCGCCGCTGGAGCTCCCTGCTGCAGGACAGCGTGATCGCGGAGCGTCGCGGTCGGCCTGTCCTGGCGGTGAAGGCTGCTGCGGCTGCTCAGGTGCAGGGGTTGGTTCACGACAGCTCGGCGTCGGGAAGCACGGTGTTCATCGAGCCGCAGATCGTGATCACGCTGGGTAATCGCATCCGGGAGCAGGAGGGCCGGGAGCGGGAACTGGAACAGGAGCTGCTGGCTGAGCTGAGTGCCCGGGTGGCTGATGAGGCGGAGCCACTCGGGTTTCTGCTGGATGTGTTGGTGCGCCTGGATGCCGCCCTGGCCCGAGCGCGCTATGGCCAGTGGCTCGGTGCCGTGCGACCCGAGCTGGCAGAAGACCCCGACGCCCCGTTTGGGCTGGCTGATCTGCGTCATCCCCTGCTGCTCTGGCAGGAACGTCGCGAGGCTGGCCAGTCGGTGGTGCCGGTCACGATGGAGGTGGGGGGAGACCTGCGTGTGGTGGCGATCACAGGTCCGAACACCGGCGGCAAGACGGTGACCCTCAAGAGCGTCGGTCTGGCAGCGCTGATGGCCCGCGCCGGCCTGTTCCTTCCCTGCAGTGGATCCCCTCAGCTGCCCTGGTGCAGCAGGGTGCTGGCCGACATCGGTGATGAGCAGTCACTGCAACAGAGCCTCTCCACCTTCAGCGGCCACATCTCCCGGATTGCCCGGATTCTGAAGGCGCTGCCGGGTCAGACGGGCGCCTCCCTTGTGCTGCTGGACGAGATCGGTGCCGGCACCGACCCCGCCGAAGGCACGGCGCTGGCGGCAGCCCTCCTGCAGCATCTCGCTGATCGGGCCCGGCTCACGATCGCCACCACCCACTTCGGTGAACTGAAGGCGCTCAAATATGCCGATGCCCGTTTCGAGAACGCCTCGGTGGCTTTTGATGTCAACACCCTGTCGCCGACCTATCGACTCCAGTGGGGCATTCCGGGACGCAGCAACGCCCTGGCCATCGCGCGTCGGCTCGGTCTTGAGGAGCAGGTGCTGAAACAGGCTGAAGGCCTGCTGACTCCTGAGGGTGATGGGGATGTGAATCTGGTGATCGCCGGGCTTGAGCAGCAGCGTGAGCGCCAGCAGGAAGCCGCCGAGGAGGCTGCAGCGATTCTGGCCCGCACCGAATTGCTCCATGAGGAGCTGCTGCTGCGTTGGCAGCAGCAGAAACAGCAGAGTGCTGAGCTCCAGGAGCAACGGCGCCAGCAGCTCGAGCACTCAATCCGGGATGGCCAGAAGGAGGTTCGAAGGATCATCCACCGCCTTCGCCAGGGGGAGCGCGCGGGTGTTGACCGCAGGGCCCTTGCTGAGACAGCGCGTCAGGCCGGCCAGCGTCTGAAGGGGCTCGAGCGGCAGCATCGTCCCGCCCGCGAGCGGCGAGAACACCGGAGCTGGCGGCCGGTTGTGGGTGAGCGGGTGCGTCTTCTCGCCCTTGGCAAGGCTGCCGAGGTGCTGGCCATCACGGCCGATGGTCGCGAGCTTGTCGTGCGCTGCGGTCCGATGCGCTCCACCGTTGAGCTCTCGGCCATTGAGGGTCTGCAGGGGGAGAAACCTTCGCTTCCCGATCCGGTTGCGCTCCGGGTGGTGGTGAAGGGGGTGCCTGGTGCAACCGGCAAGGCCACCGCCATGCGGACCGAACGCAACACGGTGGATGTGCGTGGCCTCAGGGTGCATGAGGCGGAAGCCCAGGTGGAGGAGCGGCTGCGCCAGGCCAGTGGCCCCCTGTGGGTGATCCACGGCATCGGCACCGGCAGGCTCAAGCGGGGCCTGCGGGCCTGGTTGGAAACACTGCCCTACGTGGAGCGGGTGAACGACGCCGAGCAGGGAGACGGGGGGGCGGGCTGCAGTGTGGTGTGGCTGAAGTGAAGGGACCTGCCTGCCTCGGTGGAGCTCCTCAGCCTTGGGACATCCTCAGCAGGGAATGATGCTCGCCCCAGCCAGTACCCAGGCGCCGCTTTCCTCCAGGCGCCCTTCCCTGGGCTTTTGATCCCGGAACAACCGTGCGGCTCGCTTACCCTGCCACTTCCGCTCAGCGGCAGCCTGAGGCTCACCCCAGATCAGTTCGCCGAGCTGTGCCAGGCCAATCCTGAGGCCGTGCTTGAGCGGGCCGCTGATGGCTCCCTGATCCCGATGACTCCGACCGGGAGCGCAACAGGAGCCCGCAACGCCAACCTGCTCTTTCAGATCCAGGCCTGGACGCGTGCCGTCGGGGGCTGGAAGGTGTTCGACAGCTCCACCGGTTTCCGCCTGCCGGACAACTCGGTGCTCAGTCCTGATGTCTCGCTGGTCAACCTGGAACGCTGGCAGGCCCTCAGCGAGGCAGAGCGCCGTGGCTTCGCGCCGCTCTGCCCCGATCTGGTGGTGGAACTGGCCAGTTTCAGCGACGACGGCCCGCGCGGGATCACGGCATTGCGCCAGAAGATGGCCGCCTACCAGCGCAACGGTGCCCGGCTGGGCTGGTTGCTGATCCCAGCAGAGCGGACCGCGGAAGTGTGGGGACCGCTGGCCGATGGCCAGCAGGGCTGGCGGATCGGGGCTGCCACCCGGCTGGATGGGTCGCCCCACTTTCCTGCTCTGGTGCTGGAGCTGGAGGAAATCTGGGCGGGGTGAAGGAGGTGCGGGCCGCGCGGGCCATGGCCGTGCCGGAGGTGATCAGTTCGCCGTGCTCGGCGGGAGTGAACACCAGGGCATCGCAGCCAGGGGCCGCACGCCTCGGCATTGATCAACAGTAGATCGAGGTCGCTGCCCACGCCGGCGTCGCCGCGGCCGTAGCTGCCGAAAACACCCACCCCCTCCAGGCCGGGGTTCTGCACCCCGAACGCATCCCGGGCCAGGTCGTGGCTGAGGGCCAGCCGCAAAATGGCGCGGGGGTCTTCCTCAGGCGGCATCGAGTGGTACCCCTTCGCGGTGGATGTGGCCGAGCACATGCCAGCGGGAGCCAGCCCATCGGCTGGTGGTGGCAGCATCGCTGATCAGCAGGTCGAGATCCACCGGCAGCAGGGGCAGCAGCAGGTTGCGCACCCGGCGGCGCAGCCGCTTTTCCCGTTCCGGGGTGAGGCCGCCTGCCACGATCAGAAGTAGGTCGAGGTCTGAGTCCGATCGCGCGTTGCCACGGGCGCGGGAGCCAAACAAAACCACTCTCTCAATCTCTGGGTCCTGGCCTAGCAGCTCCAGTGCTGCGCCGATCTCAGCTGCCTCCAGCCCCGGGCCGAGCGGACACCGTTGCTGGTGGGTGGGCGTCACGGCAGCTTCAGCTCCGGCAGCGCGGCCCCAGGCCTCGATGGGGGCAGCGGCAGGGCCAGTGCGTTGCCGTTGCCGTCGAACAGGCGCCAGCCGCGGGGATCCACATCCAGGTGCACC
>JAYKHC010000026.1:0-18674 GCA_035285465.1 Cyanobacteriota bacterium | reverse complement strand
CCGCCAGCCCACCAGCCGCTCCACGCCCCAGCTCTGCCCGCCATCTGCAGACACCGCCAGGGCCGAGCCATGGCGCTGCGAATGGGGGCCTGTGTTCACCGCATCGGGCACATTTCCGGCCACCACCAGGCGCTCCTGATGCACGGCCAGGTCGTGGGCGTGGATGAACTGCGGCAAGCGACGCTGCTGCCACCAGAGGCCCTTACCACCCGTGCGGCGATAGAGATTGCCCCAGCGCCAGCTGCCACGGGGATCCTCACCGGCGATCCAGAGCTGCTCTCCATGCACCAGAAACCGGCTGATCTGCTCCTCCGGCAGGGTGGCCTCCTGCTGCCAGCGGCGCCGCTTGAGGTGGTAAGCCAGCAGCGGAACCGGGCCGGCGTTGGCGCTGGGCCCCTGGTTGCTGCTGTTGCCCAAGCCCAGATACAGCTTTCCCTCGAACACACCCAGAGCCCAGGGGGTGCGCGGCAGGCTCTGCCAGCAGGCCGTGTAACGGCTCGCGGCCGGGTTCCCCAGGCTGGTGGCACGCCAGCCCGGGGTGAGGTTCTGCACGGGAACAGGCCCTGGCGCCACTTGCGGCTGCTGCCAGGGCCAGGGAGGCAGGAGCGGCCTGCTGTGCGCAGGCTCAAGCTGCCGCCGGAGACGTGCTGCCGCCAAAACGGCAGCCCCCAGGATCAAAACCGCAACGATCACGCGCCACTGGGAGAATCCAGGCCAGACACGCTGCTGCTGCTTCACCGCTGGCCTTATCCCCGTTGATCACGCCCACACCACCCATCCTGCCTCGCCTGAAGCAGGTTCAGCTGCTGCAGAAGCTGGCCCAGGAGGCCGGCGGGCGCCATCTGGCGCGGCTCAGCATGCTGAGCGTCCTCGGCACCCTGCTCGAGCTTGCCGGCCTCGGACTGGCCATCACCCTGTTGCTCGGATCCAGGGCTGGGGCTGCGCCACCGCTGCCGCTGCCGCGGGCGATCAACCTGCCTCTGCCTGCCGGGCTGGGGCTTCTGGTGGGTGTGGTTCTGCTGCGCGGTCTGCTGCAGGCGCGGGTGGCGATCAGCCAGGAGCGGCTACGCTCCGGCTTCACCGATCAGCTGCGTCAGCAACTGCTGCATCAGGTGTTCGCTGCATCGTCCGCCCAGCTCGATCAGCTCGGGCGTGGGGATCTGCTGGGTCTGTTGATGGCCGATATCAACCGCACGGTGCTCAGCCTCGATCAGGCCGTGCGTCTGCTGCAGGCCTGTGCAGCCTTGACGATCTATCTGGTGGGCGTGCTGCTGGTGGGAAGGGCGGCGGCCCTGCCGCTGCTGCTGGCCCTCCTGGCCACAGCGGCTGCGGCCCTGGTTCAACGTTCAGGCAGCTGGCAGCTGGGCCGGATCCAGAGCCGCCTCAATGCATCGTTGCAGCGCACGGTGGGCGATGGCCTGCATGGCCTCAAGGCTGTTCGTGCTGCGGCAGCCGAACCCTGGCTGCTGGCTCGCTTCGCCCGGGAAACCGCAGAAACGCGCTGGCTGCTTCAGGAGCAGGTGCGCCGCCGCTCGGGATACAACGCCTGGCGCGACACCCTTGTGGTGGCGGTCGTGGGCTTCTGGATGTTCAGCCAGGGGGAGTCGCTCACGGCGGAGCTGCTGGCCACCACCCTGCTGCTGGCCTATCGCGCCGGAACTTCCCTCAGTGCCGTGGTGCAGGCCCAGCGCCTCTGTCTGGGCAGCCTGCCGGGCTACGAGGCCCTCTGCCTCCGGCGGCTGCAGTTGATCCCCCCTCAGCCCCTGTCCTCAGGACGATCTGTCCCGAACGATGCCCGGCAGGAACTGGGTCAGAAACCCTGGAGTCTTCTGCAATGGCAGGCCGCCCCCTCTGCCGATTCAGCCGAGCGTTCTCTCACCCTGCTGCCGGGGCACCTGGTGGCGATCACCGGGCCCTCCGGCAGCGGCAAAACCACCACGCTCGATCGTGTCTGTGGCTTGCTGGCGGAAGATCAGAGCCAGTGGGTTGTGGAATGTGATGCGCAGCGCTGGCAGCTCTGCGGCCCTGCCGGCGCCCGGCAGCTGCATCAGCTGATCGCCTACGCCCCCCAGGATGCCGTGCTCCTGGAAGCCAGCCTGCGCGACAACCTGCTGCTCGGCCGGGAACAATCGGAAGAAGCTGTTGAAACCTGGCTGCAACGGCTGGGGCTGGGCCACCTGCTGCTGCGGGAAGGGGGCTTGGATGCCCCGATGCATCTGGCCCAGGATCCTTTCTCCGGCGGCGAAATCCACCGCCTTGGCCTTCTCCGTGCCTGGCTGCGCGATCGCCCCGTGGAGGTGCTCGATGAACCCACGGCCTTTCTCGATTCCACCGCGGCTGAACAGGTGCGCAACGTGATCCGGGAACGGGTGCGCGAGCGATTGGTGCTGGTCAGCACCCACGACCCGGAGTTGATCCACCAGGCTGATCAGGTGATTCAGCTGGAGCCAGCAGACGGCGCAACAGACGTCCGGCTGAACCGGGCAGGGATCACAGAAACACCGAATCCCTAACACAATGACCTTGCCTTGGCTGTCCCCATGGAAGGCTCCAGCACCCTCCAGCGTCATCAGCACCACGCCTTTTCACTGCACTGGCTTTCCGAAGGGCTCCCGCTTCCGGAGCTGCCGCAAGCCCAGCGAAGCGCCTCTGGAGAAACGGCCAACGCAAGCATCACGATCCGGGAAGAGGATCCGCAGCACTGGCCGGAGCTGGCGGTGGGTGCCCACGACACGCCCTTCCTGCAGATGGCAAGGGGTGATCTGCGCCTCAGCGTGGAAGGCATCGGCCGCTTTCGGATTTCCAACGCGGAACAGATCGCCTGGCAACGAGCGGATCAGAACGTCAGCGATCAGGACTTACGCACCTTCCTGCTGGGCTCCGCCGTTGGAGCCCTGCTGATTCAGCGCGGGATGCTCGTGCTGCACGGCAATGCCCTGGAACGCGACGGCCAGGCGATCGTGTGCCTCGGCCATTCCGGTGCCGGCAAATCCACCCTGGCCTACGCCCTGATGCAGCAGGGCTGGCGTCTGCTGGCCGACGATCTGGTGGCGATCACCCCCGATGGGCAGGTGCTGCCAGGGATTCCACGCATCAAGCTCTGGTATGACGCCGCCAGAGCCTTCGGGCTGGATCCCGATGTCCTGCCGCCGATCCGTCAAGGCATGCAGAAATACCTGCTGTTGGGTGAGGCGATCGAACGCGCCGAGCAGCCCTGCCCGCTCAGGGCCCTGTATCTGATCCGGCAGCAACGCCGCGACAGCAACGATCCAGACGACAGCCGCATCTCCCGCATCAGCAATCAGAAACGAGCAGCCCTGGCCCTTCGCAATCAGGCCTTCCGCCCCCGCTTCGTCCGGGGCCTCGGCCAGGAGGGCGGCAACTTCATCGCCCTTGCCCGGCTCCAGCAGTCCGTGCCCCTCGCCGTCCTGCCCACGCCCCGAGGAATCCCGGACATGCAGGAGTGGCTGCAGGAGCAGTCGCTGCTCAGTGCCGCAGCACAGGCCCGGAGCGCTGGGGAGGACGCTGAATGATCAACCTCGAGCCCTACTGGTATCTGGCCAGTTACCCGAAATCCGGCAACACCTGGTGTCGGGTGTTCATCACCGAGCTGCGCCGCCTCGCCAACCTCGACAGCGCCGAAGCCACCGCTGCCGCCCAACAGGAGGAACAGGAACTCCGGCTCAACCGCGACCTGGCCACCGGCTCGATCGTGAGCAGCCGCCACTGGCTGGATGATCAGCTGGGGATCGACAGCAGTGATCTGAGCTGGGCCGAACTCGACAAAGTGCGCGGCCGGGCCGGCCACCAGCGGGCGCTCTATGCCGAATGCCTGCGTTACCACAAGGTGCACGATGCTTTTGTGAGCCGGGATTCCGCCGGCCGCCCGGTGGTGCCGGTGGAGGGTTGTCGCGGTGCCGTGGTGGTGGTTCGCCACCCCGCCGATGTGGCGGTGTCGCTCAGCCACTTCTTCTCCTGGCCCCTTGAGCGTTGTGTGGCCTTTCTGCTCAACGAAGAGGCCGCCCTCTGTCGCTCCGGCAGGCGGGGCGGCCAACAGGTGCGTCAGTTCATGGGCACCTGGGCCAACCATGTGCACAGCTGGCTTGATCAGCAACACCTCCCCGTGCTGCTGCTGCGCTACGAGGATCTGCTCGCCCATCCCCACACCCAGTTCAGCCGCCTGGCCGGCTTCCTGGATTTACCCTCAGATGCCAGCCTGATCGCGGAAGCGGTGGCCAACACCAGCTTCTCAACGCTGCGGGCCAAGGAGGATGAAGAGGGGGGCTTCCGCGAACGTCCTGATGGCTGCGATCGCTTCTTCCGCTCCGGCCGCAGCGGTGAAGGAAGAGAACAGCTGAACCTGGAACAACTCGCGCAACTGGAAAAGGCCTTTGACAGCACTTTCCGCCGTTGTGGCTATCCCACCGCTGCCACGGCTGGGCCGGAGGCAACGTGCTGATCCGGCACGAACCCGCTAGCGGAGCCATGGGCTGGCCAGCTGGGCCTCCACCTGGCGATGCACCTCCCGGCCATACTGCACCATGTGCTCCTCGGCCAGCAGCAACCACAGAAAGTCCGGCAGCGTCCCGGGACGCCTGCAGACCAGATCGATCAGCCTTCTCCAGAACGCCCATCGACCGGAACGACGGATCCCCAGCCGCCACGACAACGTGCCCAGAGCTCGCATCATCCCAGCAGGGGGCCGCCGCATCCCCGTTGCTGCACCAGCATCGGCCGGCAGAGCCATCCCCTGCTGCAGGCAGGAGCGGTAGGCCCGCTCCAGGAAGGCCTGCGGCTGGTACAGCGCATCGAAGCAGCTGAGAAATTCGCCCGCGATCTCCGCCATCGGCCGGTCGGGCCGGAAATTGAGCAGGTGGGTCTGCACCCCCTGATCCACCGCCTCCGCGCCCTCAGCCTCCACTCCCTCAGCGTCCAGCAGGCGTCCTTCGGCCGCCAGCCGCTGCCACAACGCCGTGTTGGGGAGGGCCTGCAGCACACCCACCATCGCCAGTGGGATGGCTGTTTCCTCCACAAAGGCCGTGATCCGCTGGCCGGCGCCGGCGCTTTCGCCATCGAATCCCAGGATGAAGCCAGCCATCACCTGCAGGCCCAGGCCGCGGATCGTGGCCACCGCGTCCAGCAGGGGATGGCGCAGGTTCTGGTGTTTGCCTGCCTGCTGCAGCGAGCCGGCGTCGGGCGTCTCGATCCCCAGGAACACCCGATGAAATCCGCAGCTCACCATGGCCTCGATCAGGTTGGGATCGCTGGCCAGATCAAGGGAGGCTTCGGTGGTGAAGCGGAAGGGTTGTCCGCGCCGTTGCTGCCAGGGTTCCAGCTCGGCCAGCAGACGACGCACATTGCGGCGATTGCCGATGAAGTTGTCATCCACCAGAAAGATCTCACCGCGCCAGCCGAGGCGATGGAGCTCCTCCAGCTCGCGCAGCAACTGGCCGGGTTCCTTGGTGCGGGGGCGGCGGCCGTACAGAACGATGATGTCGCAGAATTCGCACTGAAACGGGCAGCCACGCGAGAACTGCACGGCCATCACGTGATAAGCATCACGCTCGAGCAGATCAAAGCGGGGCACCGGCGAGAGGCTCACATCGGCCCGTTCTCCACCGGCATCAAAACGACCTCTCACAGCTCCCCCCTCCACGGCCGCCACGAACGGGGGAACCGACAACTCTCCCTCATCCAGCAGCAGAAAGTCGGCCTGCCGCAGCTCGGGTGCCTGCGGTGTTGACGTGGCGAACGGTCCACCGACCGCCACCGGCAGCCCGTGGGCCTTGGCGAGGCTGATCAGACCCGCCAGGCTCTGACGCTGCACGAGCATCGCCGAAAGGATCACCAGGTTGGCCCAGTTCCAGTCGGCTGCTGTGGCGGCTCGCACCTGCTCGTCCACCAATCGAAGCTCCCAGTGCGCCGGCAGCAGCGCCGCCACCGTGATCAATCCGAGCGGCGGCAGCAGGGCCCGCTGCCCCACCAGTTGCAGGGCACCCTCGAAACTCCAGAACGTGGAGGGCGGTTTTGGATGCAGCAACAGCACTCGCATCGCTCGCATCGCTGGGATGACCCACGGATCTCAGGGGCAGTCTTCTCACGGCGGGCTGCTCCGCCGACCCGGGCTGCGGATGCGGCACCGATCCGATGCGTAGAGGGTGCCCGGGATGCCCGCGTGCAGCGCGGACCCGCATCACCCCCACGGGTGTCGGCCCCGGAAGCCAATGGGTCTTCACAGGAGGGGTTCCAGATGGGGAGCCATCAGCGCCCTGGCTGAATCCAGCTGTCAGCAGGGTTTTCAGCGATGGGGGCAGGGGGACTTGAACCCCCACAGCCTTGCGGCCTGCGGATTTTAAGTCCGCTGCGTCTACCGATTCCGCCATGCCCCCGCAGGCGGATCCTAGATTTAGGAACGACTGCCGATGGCGCCATGCCGGCTCTCCTGAGCTCGATCTCCCCCGAGACCCTGATCGTGCTCGCGGCCTACCTCGCACTCGGAGGGGCCTACCTGGTGGTGGTGCCTCTGGCGCTCTACGCCTGGATGGCGAAGCGCTGGACCGCGATGGGCAAGCTTGAGCGTTTCGGAATCTACGGACTGGTGTTTCTGTTCTTCCCCGGACTGATCCTGTTCGCCCCGTTCATCAACCTGCGCCTGGCAGGGCAGGGCGAGGTTGAGGCCTGATGGCAAGCGGCATCACCCGAGGCCAGGCCATCCTGGTGGGTCTTGGGGTTCTCGGGGTTGGTGGAGCTGGCTACGGAGTGTTTCTGGCGGGTGGCTATGAGGGTTTTTCGGCCGGAATCGCGGCCTCGGCCCTGCTCACTGTGGTGGTTCTGGGCTGGACCGGCAGCTACCTGTTCCGGGCCTTCACCGGCCGCATGACCTACATGCAGCAGCGCCGCGAATACCGCCAGGCCTACGACGCCCTCACCGTCGAGCAACTTCAGGCGAAATTCGATGCCCTCAGCCCGGAGGAGCAGGAGCGCCTGCTCCGCGAAAGCGGTCAGCTCGACTGAACCCAGCGGCATAGGCTCAGCCCAAGCGTCTGCCCCGCCGCCGTGACCGCTACCCTCTCCACCACGCCGATCCAGCGGTGCTTTGAACGTCTGAAGGCGGAGGGGCGCTGTGCGCTGATGCCTTTTCTGATGGCGGGAGATCCTGATCTGGAGGTCACCGGCCGGGCTCTGCTGGCCCTTCAGGCCAACGGGGCGGATCTGATCGAGCTGGGCATTCCCTACAGCGACCCTCTGGCCGATGGTCCCGTGATCCAGGCCGCTGCAGCCCGGGCGCTCTCCTCAGCAACAACTCCCGGCAGAGTGCTGGAGTTGCTGGCTCGGTTACGCGGTGAACTCACCCTTCCCGTGGTGCTGTTCACCTACAGCAATCCCCTGCTCAGCCGCGGCATGGAGAACTTCTGCGCCGATGCCGCTGCGGCTGGCGCCGCAGGGCTGGTGGTACCCGACCTGCCCCTGGAGGAAGCGGAGCGTCTCTCGGCCATCGCCGCGGGCCATGGCCTGGATCTGGTGCTGCTGGTGGCTCCCACCACTCCGCCACAGCGGATGGCGCGGATCCATGCCGCCAGCCGTGGATTCACCTACCTGGTGAGCGTCACCGGTGTGACCGGTGCGCGCACCCGTCTCGGTGAGCGGGTGGAGCCGTTGGTGCGGCAGCTCAAGCAGCTGGCTGGACCCCCGGTGGCGGTGGGATTCGGAATCGCCCGCCCGGATCAGGCCCATCAGGTGAAGTGCTGGCAAGCCGACGGGGCGATTGTGGGCAGCGCCCTGGTGCGGTTGATGGCCGAGGCCGAGGCTGCTGGCGCCAGTGGTGCCGATGCCGCCGGGCAGTTCTGCGCCAGGCTGCGTCACGGCCTCGATCAACCCTGAGCGGGTTGCGTCATCGGCCCGTTCAGTTCAGCCGTTCCCCGCTGCGCTGCGCGGAAGCTGGCCCCTTGCGGTCGGCTCCCGGTGCCCAGTGCAGCACGTTGCGGCTGGTGCCGCGCAGGCCGATCATCACGGTGCGCCAGCCGCTCAGCCAGTCGATCACCACCCGGTCGCCCTGCAGGCTCCAACCACCGCCCGCCACCCGGTCGATGCTGTTGAAGACCTGACCGTTGGAGAGCAGCACAGCGGTGTAGGGCGGCAGCTCCGACTGGGTGGGTTCAAGGCGGTAGACCCCCACCACCTCGGCGGCATCCCCGGAGAGCTTCACCGCCCTGGCGAAATTCTCAGGCGGGCTCACACGGTCGGCACCTGGTGCCCAGGAGAGCTGCAGCGGCCCGGTGGGGCCCACCAGCAGCCAGTCGCTCCAGCCGTCGCCGTAATCGATCAGCACCCCATTGCCCCAGGGTTGCCAGCTGCCCTTCTGAAAGATGGCGGCAGAGCGCAGCGGCTTGCCGGCGGCCACCGGCAACGCTCCGATCAGAGGCATGGTCTTCGAGCCCCAGGTGCTGTAGGCCCGACCATCGGCGCTCAGGCGCACATTGAACAGGTTGTTGGCGTTATCGCTGAGGGCCCACACGCCCAGGTAGCGGCGGGCGATGGCGGCACCCTCAACGGCCTCCCGGCTGGCGGGGGTGCCGGCCCATGCTGACAGCGCGGGCCCACAGGCCCCAAGGCCGCTGGACAGCAAAAGAGCACTCAGGGCTGTGGTTGTGGCGGTTCGCAGAGCAGCGGGCATCACATGGCAGGCGTCCTGGCCCATGATGATCCCGGGAACCGCCGCTCACCGTGCTCTTCTCCGAAGCCTGCGAACGCAACAAGGGTCCGCTGCTGGCCGTGCTGGAGCGCTGGTTGCCACGGCCGGCACGTGTGCTGGAGGTGGGGGCGGGTACCGGTCAGCATGCGGTGCACTTCACCCAGCGGCTCCGGGATGTGCACTGGCACCCCACGGACGTCGAACCCAACCTGTCGGCTCTGCAGAACCGCATCCGCCTGGAGGGCGCTCAGCAGCCAGCTCCCGGCAGTCGGCTCGAGGCCGCCAGCTCCCTGGATGTCGCGGTGGGCCCCTGGCCGAAGCGGCGCTACGACGCCGTGTTCAGTGCCAACACCACGCACATCATGCCGTTGCCGTCGGTGGCTCTGCTGGTGAAGGGAGCCACCAGGATTCTCAAAGAGGGCGGGCTGCTGTTGCTCTATGGGCCCTTCAGTGATGCCGGTGAGCACACCTCCCCCAGCAACGAACAGTTTGATGAGCGGCTGCGAAGACAGCACCCCACGATGGGCGTGCGTGATGCCGACTGGATCACCGCCCAGGCTGCGGGTCTGAACCTGCAGCCGATCGCCGATGTGCTGATGCCCGCCAACAACCGCACCCTGATCTTCCGTCGCTGATCCCGTTGTCTCAGCATCACGAGCGTCCCACCAAGATCTGTGCGGTCTGCGGCCGACCCTTCCAGTGGCGCCGCAAATGGAAGCTCGTCTGGGACGAGGTGCGCTACTGCTCCGAGCGCTGTCGCAGACGCCGGAACCCGGCCGCCAACCGCTCCAGCGCCTCCGCGAGTTCAGCTTCCGAGAGCATGCCGTAGCTGAGCCGCAGCGCACAACAGCCCTGTGGCTCGAATCCGAAGGCCCGACCACTCACCGCCGCCACCCGCTGTTCCAGCACCAACCGCTCCATCAGCGCATCGCTGCTGATGCCGGGGGCCTCGATCACCAGCAGGCCGTAGAAGGCCCCATCCGGCTCGGCCCACAACCGCAGGGGCAACCCCTCGGCCTGCCAGCCCGCCACGGCCGCCAGCAGTTGCCGGCGCCGCGGCGCAAGGCTGATCAGCTGCTGGCTGAGCCAGGCCGGATCACTGCCGAGTGCAGCCACCGCAGCCTTCTGGGTGATGCCGGGGGGTGACACCTGAAGGGTGTCGATCACCTTGGCCAGGGCTGGTTTCAGAGCAGTGGGAACGGCGCTGTAGCCGATGCGCCAGCCCGCCATGCCATAGCCCTTGGACAGGGAATACAGCGAGATGGTGTGAGCGGCACTGCCCCTGAGGCTGCCGGGGCTCCAGTGCGGAACGGCCCCGTGCACGAACAGGTCGTAGGCCTCATCGCTGATGTGAAACAAACCCCGCTCGCCGCAGAGGCGGTTGATCGCCTCAAGCCGCTCCGGGGGTAGCACCCGACCGCTGGGATTGTTGGGTGACACGGTCACGATGGCGCGGGTGCGGGGGGTGATCGCCGCCGCCAGCAGCTCCGGATCTGGCAGGGCGCCGGCCTCCACCGGCACAGCCACGCCGCCGGCCAGTTGCACCGCCATCACGTGGTTGAAATAGAAGGGCAGGGGAATGATCACCTCACTGCCGACGTCGCAGATCGCCTGCACAACGGCCTGAAACGCCATGTTGCTGCCGCTGGTGATCAGCAGAAAGGATCCATCCAGCTCGAGCTGATTGAAGCTGAGCAGTTTGTGGCGCGCCGCTTCCCGCAATTCCGGATCACCCCAGGTGGCGCCGTAGCGATCGAGTGCGGCACCTCTCTGCTGCAGAGCAGCCATCACCGCATCGGCCACCTCAGGGGGCGGGCCCCAGTTCACCATTCCCTGCGCCAGCGAGAGGGTGCCGGGGGTTCGGCGAACCAGATCCCCCACCACCGGGATCACCGGCTCAAGCACAGCCGTCAGGCGATCAGCGGCAGCTGGAGACATGGTGCCTACATCAAGGGTGTGGGGACACCAGCTTGACCAGGCTCGAAGCGGCACGGTTGAAGAAGCGGCGCAGAGCCGTTTCAGCGGCTCTGCCTTCGGCGGGCGTCGACACACTCACCAGCAGGCATTGCCAGCGAAGCTCGGATCGGGGCCCCAGCTCATGGAGGGCTTCCTGCAGAACCCTCAAGGGGGCTGTGCTGCGGTCGGCCCGGTTGTTGAACAGGCCATTGAGCTCGTCCCGGCTGACGCCACCCCGCACCGCTTCTCCCCGGCGGCGATCAGGCACCAGACAACTCTGCAACGCCGTGACCCGATCCTGACCCGCTGCCGTCGCAAGGGTTCCGATCGCTGTGGTGACAGGGCCCGGCAGCAGCCTTCTGTTCTCCAGGGCCAGCCCGGGGGGAGCATCCGCTCCACGGGTCAGGGCCGCCAGTTGAAAGTTGTGATGGGTGCGGCTGTGCAGATTCACGAGCGTGAGCTGCAGCGGCATGCCACCTCCGTCAGGTTGCACGGCAAAGCGTCTCACCCCGCTGTGGGAGAGACGACGGCCTGCCTTCGATCCGGTGCCCGGCAGAGGTTCGAGTCGATAGCCCTGGATGGCCCGCGCCGCAGGCCCCGGGTTGAGAGGCGCCGGCAGGGGAGTCGCCGCCATCAGGGTGTGCAGCATCACCGCGATCGACGAAACCGAAAGCGAGCCGAGCACCAACATCTGCACAGCTGCCGGAGGCCCGCTTCGACTCCCCGGGTCAGTGACCATCGCTCAGGCCATCACGAAGATTCAGCTGGCGATCAAGAACCCTGAGATAGATCCAGCCGAACACCAGCACGTTGAGCCCGGCAAAAACCAGGGATCCCGTCTCTTCATGGAAGAAGTCGAACCACCAGGAGCTGGTCGGCGAGCCGCTGGCCGTGATCAGAGCCAGCACCGTGATCCTGATCGTGTTGCCCAGCACCGCCACCACGGGCGCCACGGCCACCATCCAGCCGCGGCTCACTCGCGATGGCAGGGGAAAGGCCAACAGGAACAGAACCGAGATCGCCAGCAACTGGGCGATCTGATCGAGACCGGCGCAGGATCCGGCAATGGTCACCGAACCGCCGGGAAGCGTGACCAACCGACCCGAAACCATCGTGTCAACATCGAACAGAAGCAGCAGACCCTGTGACAACCGGGCCGTGAAGTGGCTCAGAGGCTGCTCTGGCAACAGAAAAGTCACCGCCTGACAGAGGGGGATCAGAGCCAGGGCCACCAGGCTGGCGGACCAGCGCCGCCAGTGCCGAGGGCGGCTGCAGAGCAGAAACAGCCCGGTTCCGAGCCAGAGGGGCAGAAGCTGAGAGATGCCATCGAGGCTGAGAATGCTGGCGGTTCGGATCAGACCGCTCAGCACCAGCACCGTGCCGATCACAAGGCTGAACCAGCCGGGGCTGGGATGGAGGGAGGGCAGCATGTCCTCCACGCACAGCAAGGCTCCACCCCAGCAGAGCAAGGTGAGCAGGGTGAGAGCCGGATTCTCCTGGGTGGCGCTCACCATCACGATCTGCGCAGCTGCACTCAGCCCTGCCAGGATCAGCCAGAGCAGGCGCAGCGGTGAGCCCTGGAGTGCCCTCATCCCTGCCAGCGCGCGAAACTGAGGCTGATCGCCGCGATCACCACGGCTCCGACGCAGATCCGCAGCGAGTTGATGGCAAGGCTGGTGGCCAGCTGACGGTTCTGCTGATTGGCACTGCGTTCTGCACTCAAAGACAGGCGATCCAGGCCCTGTTGCAGCTTCGTCTTGGCGGCCTCGAGCGAATCCTTTTTCTCAAGACCGGAAACCAGGTTCGCGAGCGCCTGAGGGTTGTTGAGCGATCGCAGCGCCGTCTGCAACTGAGCCCCTGAGCTGGCCGCCTTGAGCTCGGTGGACAGCGAGGCAAACTGATCATCGAGCCTCACCAATTGCTGACGGCTGTTGTTGACGGACTGTTGGTAGACAACAGCAGCGGCGGTTACCTGAACCACAACAAGGGCGGCGAACAGCACCGCCGTGATGCGGCTAAGGCCGGACACGGGCCAGACGAAGGTTCCGCGCTTGTCGGACGACTGGGCCGGGTTCAGATACGCCCAGAAACAGATCGCGAGATAGCCGACAACGAGCACGGCCGCATTGTTCACCAGCGCGGCGCAGAGGTTCAGATACCAGGCTGGAACGCCCACCTGGAAAGGGGCCACGCTGCCGAGCACTGAGATCACGTAAAAAACAAGCAGGCCACGACCCAGATGCCTGCAGCGCACGGCAAGCAGCTGCCTGGAGTCAAGACCTTGACCCCTGGAGCTGAAGATTCCTTTGAAACCTGACTTTTTTGAGCCCAAGTTCTGCGCAGCCACGTACAAAACCACCCCCACCATTAAACCACGAATTCTCGGGGATGTCTTTGCTGAAGACTGATCCAGACCAGGCTCTGTTCAGCTGCCGATCAGAGCCTGATCAGCGCTGAAATCCGGCGCCGTGGGCATTCGCAGCGCGTAGTCGTGGGCATAGCTGTCGGCCAGGCAGCCCTCTGCATCGAACTGAGGATCCCAGGCCAGCTCGCGCCGCACCCGGGTCACATCCGTGAGGAAATGGGCCAGGCGCAGCGGAAATGCCTTGCGGGCTTTCTTCTCCAGCCCGGCCGGGTCAAAGCTGCGAATCTCCACCTGCTCCGGATCCCGGCCGGCTGCTCGGGCTGCTGCTGCCACCAGCCCCCGGAAGGTGATCCCCTGCACGCTCGTGCAGTTGTAGATCCGGTTCGCCGCCGCCTCCACATCCAGGCAGCGCAGCATCGCTGCGGCCAGGTCGTTCACATGACCGATCTGGGTGATCGTGCTGCCGTCGCCGGGAATCGGTACCGGCCGGCCATGCACGATCCGATCAAAGAACCAGCTCTCCACCGGGTTGTAGTTGCCGGGCCCCACGATGTAGGTGGGCCGGAAGCTGGTGAAGGGAATGCCCTCACGCCGCAGCCAGTTCTCGGTGTGCAGCTTGCCCGCGTGACGGCTTTCCGGATCTGTGGGGCTGTCTTCGTGGAGGGGCCACAGCTCACGGTCGGCATAAACACCGGCCGAACTCACATACACGAAGCGGCGCTGCGGAGCTCCGGTGCGCTCCAGGACCGCCTTGCTGTCCTCCAGGGTGCGGCCGGAGCTGTCCACGATCACATCAAAGCTGCGGCCTTCCAGCTGGGTGAGAGCCACCGGGTCGTTGCGATCCCCCACCAGGTGTTCCACCCCGGACGGGGCAGGCCTGCTGCCACGGGTGAACAGGGTGATCGCATGGCCCTGCACCAGGAGCTGCTCCACCAGTGGCTTTCCCACGAAGCGAGTGCCACCCATCACCAGAATCTGCATGGTTATCGGGGGGGCCAGTGGCCGGCGGACTGATGCGTATTCAACAGCCGCTGGCGGCGCCGGCCTGGAGGGCCATGGCCAGATGGGCCTGCAGAGCACCCAGGGCCATCAGCTGGCGCGGTGAGCGACCCTCGCCCAGTTCAGGACCGGCTGCCTGGAGCAGGGCCAGCAGCTGACGGCTGGAATGGCTCCAGCTCTCCAGCTGGGAGCTGAGCGTCTCCTGCCGGGAGGAATCAGCGGCGGCACCCAGCCAGTCGCGGAGCTGGCGATAACTCACCGATTCCGGAACATCGGATTGTTCTTCCATCGGAGGACACAAACGGAATGGATGGGAGAAACGTTATGGGCTGCAACCTGGAGGTTCAAGGGTGTTGATCGGCCGGATCTCCGTCCCTCCATCCAGCCGATCGTTCAGCCGGGAAGTGTGAATCCGCTCTGCATGTGTTTCACGTCGAGCATCACCCAGCTGAGCCACGCCACAACGGCCAGCACCCCGACCAGTAGCGCCACCCGGCCGCCCAGACGCAGCAGCAGCTCCAGAGGGCTCATTTCCTTCATGGCAAAACCGATCGTGGGGCGTCCGATGCTGACTCTGGCAGCCTGGATGCAGTTCACCCCATCCCGTCGCGCCCATGCAGGTCATCCCCGCCATCGATCTGCTCGAGGGTCAGTGCGTGCGCCTGCATCAGGGTGACTACAGACAGGTGACCCGTTTTTCCGATGACCCGGTGGCCCAGGCCCTCAGCTGGCAGAGCCAGGGCGCTCAGCGCCTGCACCTTGTGGACCTCGATGGGGCCCGCAGCGGCCGCCCCGTGAACGACAGCGCGGTGAAGGCGATCACGAACGCCCTGGCGATTCCGGTGCAGCTGGGGGGCGGTGTGCGCACATCTGAACGGGCGGAGGAGTTGCTGGCCGCCGGCCTTGATCGGGTGATCCTCGGCACGGTGGCCCTGGAGCAGCCGGAGCTGGTGGAAGCGCTTGCCGCCCGCCATCCGGGTCGGATCGTGGTGGGTCTGGATGCCCGCGAAGGGAAGGTGGCCACCCGCGGCTGGATCGAGGCCAGCAGCACCGAGGCCACGGAGCTGGCCCAACGGTTCAGTTCCAGCCCCCTGGCGGCCCTGATCTGCACCGACATCGCCACCGACGGCACCCTGTCCGGGCCGAATCTCGGCTTTCTGCGGGCCATGGCCAACGCCAGCAGCGTTCCGGTGATCGCCTCCGGAGGCATCGGCAATCTCGAACATCTGCTCAGCCTGCTGAGCATCGCCCCGCTCGGGGTGGAAGGGGTGATCGTGGGTCGTGCCCTTTACGACGGTCGGGTGGAGCTGGCCGAGGCCCTGCAGGCCATCGGCGATGGCCGGCTGCAGGACCCGATCCCATCAACACTGGCCTGAACGATACGCAGTATGGTGTTGAGTTCGCTTAGAACGGGTAGGTATTTTATTGCTCGAGGGTTGAGTCAGCTCAGCTCCGCCGCTTCTCAACCTGTGCCCGCTGCCCACCCCCAGGAGCCGCCGATGGGTGTGGAGGCGGTCTATCGGCGTTGCCGCGACCTCGGCATGCGGCTGAGCAAACAGCGGCGGATGGTGCTTGATCTGCTCTGGGATGAGAAAGCACATCTCAGCGCTCGCGATATTTTCGAGCGGCTCAATGATCAAGGCCGGAACATCGGCCACACCTCGGTGTATCAGAACCTCGAGGCCCTTCAGTCCGCCGGGGTGATCGAATGCCTCGATCGCGGCAACGGCCGCCTTTACGGCTACCGCAGCGATCCCCACAGCCACCTCACCTGCTCACGCACCGGCTCCATCCAGGACATCGACGTGGAACTTCCACCCACCCTGCTGCAGGCGATCGAAGCCCGGACCGGATACACGATCGAGAGCTACACCCTTCATCTCACCGGCCACCCTCAGCGAAGCGGCACCGCAACAACCGGCACCGAACCGTCTTCCCTGGATCGATAGGGTCTGCTTACGTCTCGCTGAGATCCGGCTCAGGCACCGTTGACATTCACGCTTCTGCTTTATGCCGAGCCTCTGGTCACCGAGGGGCTCACACGCTGGATCGAAACCGAACGGCCATCCTGGCGCGTCCATTCAGGCTTCGCTCCCCAGGCGTCACCCAGGCCCGAGCTGGTGCTCTGGCAACCCCTGGTCAGCAGCGAGCCCCTGTCTGTGCTGATCGAATGCCAGAGCCTGCGGGACCGCTGGCAGCCGATCCCGATCCTGGTGCTGCTCAGCCCGGGTCATCGCCTCAACCGCAGCCAGCTGCTGGCCCTGCCGGCCCTGGGGGTGCTGGAAGCGCCTGCTCCCGAGAGGCTTCTGGCCGCCATCACCACCCTTGCCGCCGGCGGCAGGGTGCTGGAGCTGAAGGACGGCCCGGCTCACGACGAATCCCAGCCCGCGGTCGCTGGGCCGGGGCCGGGTCAGGGGTTGCTGCTCCATGGCCTCCAGCAGATCGAAGCCGAACGGCTGCTGTGCCTCGATCTGCTCTCGCCCCCTCCTGGCCCGCTCACCCGCCTGGTGCTGCAGGGGCGTCTGCGCGAACTGGCCGCCGCCCGACAGCTGCTGCTCTGGCTCTGGGGTCCGCTGAGCCTTGCCTGGGCTGAGCAGAATCCCGTGCCGGCCTCGTCCCCTGCCGCTGGCCCGGGCACCTCACTCACCCTGCCGCAGCGCAGCTCCGAGGCGGTCTGGACCGCCATTCAGACCCGCCTGCAGTCAGCGCTGGATTCCGGAGTGGCCAATGGCAGTGGTCAGTTGCTGGCCCTTGACGGACTCTCCCCCCAGAGGCGTACCGATCTGCTGATGGCCCTGCTCCAGCAGCTCGCCCTGCTGCGCCAGCGGCTGATTCAGGATCCACTCCTGCAGGGCGACCTCCAGGAACGCTGGCAGTCGCTGCAACCGGAACTGCGACGGCAGGCCCTGCGCGCCATGGCCAGCCCCTACGTGCAACTCCCTCTGGCCGGCAGTCTTCAGCCGGTGGCCGACACCCTGCTGCGCAGCAGTGATCTGGAAACACCCGTGGTGGATCTTCCCGATCCCGCCCCGCTGCTCGCGGCGCTGGTTCAGGGTCATCCCCTGGTGGTGAATGGAACCCTGGTGCCCAGTGATGAGCCCAGGGCCGTGCTTCATCTCGAGCAGCTGGTCGCGAACTGGTTGCTGCGCAGCGCTGAGCAGATCGCCGCCGAAGTGCTCAGTTCCTGCAGCGAATGGCCGGAGCTGCGCCGCTATCTGCTGTGCCCGGAGCTGCTTCCCACCCGCAACCTGGATCGGCTGCGAAACCAGCTCAATGCCCAGAACCGCTGGTGGTTCTGGTTTGAACACCCGGTGGAGCTCTACGAGAGTCGCCGCACCCTGCTCTGTCTTCAGGGCGGTGAGGTGCAATTGGTCACGGTCACAGAACCTCGCGATGCTGAATTGCGTCAGCTGGGCTGGCTCCCCCAGCTGGTGACTCTCGCCCTGGAGACCCGGGATGCGGTGGGCCCCCAGCTGCGCCGGTTGCTCAAGGGGCTCGGTGATCTGGCCGTGGTGGTGCTCACCCAGGTGCTGGGCCGGGCGATCGGCCTGATCGGGCGCGGGGTTGTGCAGGGGATGGGGCGCAGCCTCAGCCGCGGCTGACGCCACAATGGCCGCAATCGCTTCCAGCCCTTGCCGCGCATCGCCGCCCTCCTGAGCGCTCTGCTGGTGCTGCTGCTGCTGGTTCCGCCGGCCGGCGCCTCGCTCACCAGCAACAGCTACGACGGCAACATCTACGCCCTCTACGCAGGAAATGGATCCCTGGTGCCGCCGCGCAGCAGCCTGGAGAAGGCTCTGGCGGATCATCGCCCCATTGCCCTGATTTACTACCTCGACGACGACACCTCCAGCAAGCAGTTCGCGCCGGTGGTGTCGGAGCTTCAGCGGCTGTGGGGCAACCGGATCGAACTGATTCCCCTCACCACGGATTCACTCCAGAACCGGCCTGATCGCGGCAGAACCGATCCCGCCCATTACTGGCGTGGGGAGCTCCCCCAGGTGGTGGTATTCAATCCGGCCGGGGAGGTGTTGCTCGATGCCAGTGGCGCGGTGTCCCTGCGACGGATCAACACCGCCCTGAGCCAGGCCACCGGCATCGAGCTGCCGGAGGGGTTGGCCGATGGTGATCTGCGCAGCTTCAACGAGCTCAATGCGGAGGTGGTGAACCGATGAGCCGCTCGGATCAGCTCAGGGTTGAAACCGACAGCCTCGGAGCCGTGGAGGTGCCGGCGGAGCATTACTGGGGCGCCCAGACCCAGCGCTCGATCCGTTTCTTTCCCTTCGGTGAGCGGATGCCCCTGGCGGTGGTGCATGGCTTCGGGGAGCTCAAGGCCGCCTGCGCGGAGGTGAACCAGGCCATGGGCCGGCTGAGTCCGGAGCTGGCCCGGCTGATCGTGGCGGCCGCTGAGGAGGTGGCCAGCGGCGCGCTGGATGGGGAATTTCCGCTGAAGGTGTGGCAGACCGGCTCCGGCACCCAGACCAACATGAACGTGAACGAGGTGATCGCCAACCGGGCGATCCAGGCCTCGGGGGGGGTGCTGGGCAGCAAATGCCCGGTGCACCCCAACGACCATGTGAACCTCAGCCAGTCGAGCAACGACACCTTCCCGGCGGCCCTGCACCTGGCCGTGGCGATCGAGCTGCAGCGCAACCTGATCCCAGC
>JAYKHC010000025.1:0-37584 GCA_035285465.1 Cyanobacteriota bacterium | reverse complement strand
CGGGCGACCTCCTTGACCACCGAACTGCTCAGGAAACTGTGCTGCACCGCCGTGGCCAGAAACAGGGTTTCGATCGCCGGCGCCAGGCTGTGGTTGGTGTGGGCGATCTGGAGCTCGAATTCGAAGTCGCTGAGGGCCCGCAGACCGCGGAGGATCACGTCTGTGCCACAGCGCTGGGCACAGTCCACGGTGAGTCCGTCAAAGCTCCGGGCTTCGACGCCAGCCAGGTGCGCGGTGGCCGCACGGATCTGCCCCAACCGTTGCTCAAGACTGAAGGACGGGCTCTTGCTTGGATTCTGCAGAACGGCGACCACCACACCGTCGAAGAGGCGGGCGGCCCGTTCGATCAGATCGAGGTGCCCCAGGGTGAGAGGGTCAAAGCTGCCGGGGTAAAGCGCGCGCATGCGCCAAGCCTATGGGTGGTCGTGCACCAGCCTGCTCCGGGGGCGGTTGGATCCGTTTCTAGAGTTGGTGCAGTTGTCGGCGCCCTGGCGCCCGAATCACAGCCATGGCCCAGAACGCCACACTCAACGTCGAAGCCAAAAAAACACTGCTCCGGAAAATTCCGCATGGGGTGTTCATCTGTGGCGTCGCTGAAGGCGATGAGGTCAATGGCTTCACAGCCAGCTGGGTGACCCAAGGCTCGTTCGAGCCGCCCCTGGTGGTGATGGCGGTGCGAGCTGACAGCACCAGCAACGGCATGATCCAACGCACCGGCCGGTTCAGCCTCAACGTATTGAAGGCAGACCAGAAGGACCTGGCGGCGGTCTTCTTCAAGCCCCAGAAGGGGGTGGGGGGACGCTTCGACGCCGCGCCTTTCAGCCTCGGAGCGCTCGGCCTGCCGATTCTGAACGATGCCCTCGGTGCCGTGGAATGCGCTGTTGTGGGCCAGGTGGCCTGTGGTGATCACACGGTGTTCGTGGGTGAGGTCCAGAGCGCCACCCTGCACAGCGATGGCCCAGCCCTGGAACTGGCCAGCACCGGTTGGCAGTACGGCGGGTGAAGGGACTGCGACGGCGCCCTTGATGAGCGCCACACCCTTACTGCTGCAGCCGGAACGTCTCCGCAGCCGGCTCCGCGAGATTCCTGCGGAGCCCGGCTGTTATTTGATGCGTGATGGTGAGGATCGCATCCTCTACATCGGCAAGGCGAAGGTTCTGCGTCATCGGGTTCGCAGTTACTTCCAGAGTGGCCATGGCCATGGACACAGCCCGCGCATTCGCCTGATGGTGCGGCAGGTGGTGGACATTGAAGTGATTGTGACTGACAGTGAAGCTGAGGCTCTGGCTCTCGAGGCCAACCTGATCAAGCAGAACCAGCCGCACTTCAATGTATTGCTGAAGGACGATAAGAAGTACCCTTATCTATGCATCACCTGGAGCGAAGCCTATCCGCGCATCTTCATCACCCGTCGTCGTCGCTTTCGCTCGCCCCTGGATCGTTTCTACGGTCCTTACGTGGATGTGGGCTTGTTGCGTCGGACGTTGGCCCTGGTGAAGCGCGTCTTTCCGCTGCGGCAGCGACCGCAACCGCTTTACAAGGAACGCACCTGCCTCAACTACGACATCGGTCGTTGCCCCGGAGTGTGTCAGCAGAAAATCAGTTCCGAGGCCTATCATCAGACTCTGCGTCAGGTGGCCATGGTGTTCCAGGGCCGCAATGAAGAACTGCTGACCTTGCTGCAAGAGCAGATGAGTCGGTATGCCGACCGGCTGGATTACGAAAATGCCGCCCGCGTTCGCGATCAGATTCAGGGACTCGACATGCTCACCGCCGATCAGAAGATGAGTATTGGTGACAGTTCGGTCAATCGCGATGTGCTGGCTCTGGCGGCTGACGGGCGGGTGGCCGCCGTCCAGCTGTTCCAGATGCGCGCCGGCAAGCTGGTTGGTCGACTGGGATTCACCGCCGATGCCGTGACGCTCGATCAGCTTGCAGCCGAGCCGGGGCCCGAGCACCTGGGCCGCATTCTCCAGACCGTGATCGAGGAGCACTACAGCCAGGTGGAGGGTGTGGAAATTCCGCCGGAACTGCTGCTGCAGCACGGATTGCCTCAACAGGGGCTGATTGAGGAGTGGCTGAGCGAACTGCGGGGGCGGAAGGTGCACCTGGCCGTGCCGCAGCGTCAGCAGAAAGCCGAGTTGATCGAGCTGGTGGAACGCAATGCCCGCTACGAGCTGGAACGGGCCCAGCGCGCCAGCGAGCAGAACCTGCTGGCCATTGAAGATCTGGCCCAGCTCCTGGATCTGAGCACGCCACCCCGGCGCATCGAGGGATACGACATCAGCCACATCCAGGGCAGCGATGCCGTGGCCTCTCAAGTTGTGTTCATCGACGGTTTACCCGCCAAACAGCATTACCGCAAATACAAGATCCGCAGCACCGCCGTGCGCCCCGGTCACTCCGACGACTTCATGAGCATGGCCGAAGTGATCCGGCGTCGGTTTCGGCGCTGGAGCCAGGCCAAGGCCGAAGGTGCCGATCTCTCCGCGTTGCGTCGCATCGGTGGCAGCGCGTTGCACACGGGAGGCCTCAACGACTGGCCTGATGTGGTGATGATCGATGGCGGCAAAGGACAGCTCTCGGCTGTGGTCGAGGCACTACGAGAATTGGATCTACAGGAGGAACTGGTGGTCTGCTCACTGGCCAAGCAGCGCGAAGAGGTGTTCCTGCCCGGCTGCCGCGATCCTCTCGACAGCGAACCAGAGCAGCTCGGTATCCAGCTGCTGCGCCGCCTCCGTGATGAGGCGCATCGCTTCGCCGTCAGCTTCCATCGCCAGCAGCGCGGTGAACGGATGACCCGTTCGCGGCTCACCGATATCGCCGGACTCGGGCCCAAGCGGATCAAGGAGCTGTTGGCCCATTTCCGCTCGATCGATGCCATCCAGCTGGCCAGCATGGAGGCGCTGGAGGCCGCACCGGGGGTTGGTCCTGCCTTGGCCCGGCAGGTGTGGGAGCACTTTCATCCCCAGGAATCCTGGCCCGAACAGCACCCTGAGCCTGTGGCGATGGAGGGCCATACCCCGATGGAGGCCTCCGTCCTGGAGGGCGCCAGCCCAGGGGGGGCGAAGACTTGACAACCCTGGGGCGGAGTATGGCAGTCGTCATCCTGGCTCTCGCCTGGATGATCGGACTGCTGGGGCCCGTGGGTGTGAGCTGGGCGGCCCCTGGACTCTGCGTGGGGCCGACGTGCGGCGATGAAATCACCCGAAGCGCCAAGCACCACTGGCAGCTCCGTCTAAGGATTCACGATCAGCAGGGGCGCTGGGAACGCCTGGTGGTGGATTGCCGCAGTGGTCGGATCAGCCCCGAAGTGGGAAGCGTGGACCGAAGCTATGCGGGCGCCCTGGTCAGGCGGGCCTGCCGCTTGGCGGGAGAAAACCTCGGGTGAATCCACGCACACGATGACGATCGGCATCTGGATCCTCGGCGACCAGCTTTCGCACGGTCATGCCGTCCTGAACGCGCTGGAGCAGCGACTGGGCCCAGAGCAGGCCCGACAGCAGAGCAGGCTGCTCCTGATCGAGAGCAGCTCGGTTCTGGCCCAGCGTCGCTACCACTGCAAGAAGCTGGTGCTGGTCTGGAGTGCCATGCGGCATTTCGCAGAAGCTTTGCAGCACAAGGGCTGGACGGTGGATTACCGGGAGTCCGACACCTTCGGCGACGCCTTGCTGGCCTGGATCACCACCCATCGGATCACTCGGCTGGAGCTGATGGAGCCAGCCGAGCGCCCATTCAGGATCGCGATCGAGCGCCTCGTTCTCCCGATCCCCCTGGAATGGCATCTGTCCAATGCGTTTCTCTGGAGCCGTGAAGCCTTTGCCGCCTGGGCACAGCCCTATCGGCAGTTGCGCATGGAGCGCTTCTACCGCGAGGGGCGACGCCGCTTCAAGGTGCTGGTCGATGCCGATGGGGAGCCGCTGGGAGGACAGTGGAATTTCGATCAAGCCAACCGCAAACCGCCGCCGAAAGGACTGCAAGGGCCGGCGGCGCTGTGGTTCGAACCCGACACCATCACCGAAGATGTCATCGCCAAAGTTGAGGGGTTGGCAAATCGCCCAGGTCCAGGGGGCGGGGCGTTCCTCCCCGGACAGGCACGACCCTTCGGCTGGGGTGTCAGCCGCGACCAGGCACTGGCTGTTCTCGAGCACTTCATCGAGACGCGCATGGATGGGTTCGGCCCTTATCAAGACGCCATGGTCAGCGGACAGCCGACCCTCTGGCATGCGTTGATTTCTCCTTACCTCAACCTCGGGTTGTTGCATCCCCTCGAGGTGATCCGGCGCCTGGAGTCCGCGGGACTGGAACGCAACACCCCGTGGCCCTGCCTGGAGGGGGTGATCCGCCAGATCCTGGGATGGCGCGAGTACACCCATGCCCTCTATTGGTGGTTTGGTGCCGATTACGCGAAACAGAACCATTTCAAAGCCCTACGGCCGCTGCCGGCATGGCTCGAGCAGTTGGGAACCAGCGGCATGGCCTGCATGGACACCGTGCTGGCTGAACTGGCCGCCACGGGCTATGCCCATCACATTCAGCGTTTGATGGTGCTCGCCAATTACGGACTGATCGCCGGCCTCGACCCCCAGGCGTTCACCCTCTGGTTCCACCGCATGTTCATCGATGGCTACGACTGGGTCATGCAGACCAATGTCCTGGGTATGGGCCTGTTCGCCGACGGGGGGCGCCTAGCCAGCAAGCCCTATGCCGCCAGCGGCAACTACATCAACAGGATGAGCACCTACTGCCGGGACTGTCGCTACGACCCGAAACAGCGAACCGGCGCAGAAGCCTGCCCGTTCAACACCCACTACTGGGATTTTCTGGATCGTCATCGCGAGCAGTTGCAGAACAATCCCCGCATGGCTCTGGTGATGAAGCAGCTGCAACGCCTGGTACCGGATGAACTGAATGCCATTCGCCAACAAGCCCGCGCCGACGTAGCTCGGCCCTGAAGGCTCGGCTCAAGGCGGACTGCTGCTGCTGGCGCAGACGCTGAGTCCACTGGAGCAGCTTCAACCCCAGCATCACCAGCCACAGGATCAGGGCAACCGAAGGAGAGAGGCTCACCACATCAAGCGCAATCCGACCCGATCAGCTCTCCCACCATGGCAGGCGGCGAACGCTGTGCGTCCATCACGAGCAGACGGGGGGAGGATGCAGGAGTAGGGATGAGATGTCGTTTCAATGACCGCGATGGCGATCATCACCCCGACTGCAGTTCCCGCGAACTTGAGTGGACACACGGCGATGGCTCCCCTGGCTGTTTCGGTACCCCTGCTGCAGCGGCTCCGTGCCCTGGCTCAGGAACGTGGAAGCAGCCTGGATGATCTGGCGGAGAGCTTGCTGAAGGAGGCACTGGTGCAGGCCGAAGCCCGGCCGGCGGGGCGCTGCTCGACCCGCCTCCAACGCTGCAGTGCCGGCCCGCTTCCGTTGCCGTATCAGCAGCCTTAGTGGCCTGGTTCACAAAGAACTGGCCTCACGAAGGAGGCTCGATCGGAAGGCGGCCGTGAAGGCTGTGGGCTGTTTTCGTGACCGGAATTTGCTCAGCCGGACTGAATCAGGAGAACACGACTGTCATCCGATTTTCAGATCAATCAAGCTGCAGAGGCGATTATCGCGCCATAGCGTGGGTTCATGGATGAGCCATGGACGCCACCCCCAGAGGACTGCAGGGACAGCGACCTCCCGCCGACAAGACCCGAACGGCGCGATGCATCGCCACCCTGCTGGGAAGATCTCCTTGGTCGCCCGTGACTAGCGGGCAGGCAGGATCGCGTGCATGGGTTCCCGAGCCGCATCCATGCCTGGTCACAACCGCACCGTGTTGATCACCGGGGCCTCGGCGGGCATTGGAGCGGTCACAGCCCACTGGTTGCTGGAGCGCGGCTGGCGTGTGATCGCGGCCGCGCGACGGCTGGAAGCGATGCGGCCACTGGCCGAACAGGGTGCGCTGGTGCTTCCTCTGGATCTGAGTGATGCGGCTTCGCGCGCGAGCCTGGCGGCGAGGGTCGCCGAGGAGGTTGGTGCGCTCGATGCCCTGATCAACAATGCCGGTTTTGCAGCGGTAGGGCCGGTTGAAACCATGACCCTGGATCAGGCGCGGGCCATCTTTGAGGTCAATGTGTTCGGATTGATCGGGCTCACCCAGCTGTTGCTGCCGGCCATGCGGGAGCAGAGAAGAGGCCGGATCGTGAATGTGTCGTCGATTGCCGGTCGTTGGGTGACCCCGGGCTCTGGCTGGTATGGAGCCAGCAAATTTGCGCTCGAGGCCCTGAGTGATGCCCTGCGTCTGGAGCTCAGGGCCTTTGGCCTTGACGTGGTGCTGATCGAGCCCGGGCTGATCCGTAGCGATTTCGCTGGTGTAGCCGCCCCATCGATGCTTCAGGCAGGAGCGTGTGGCATCTACGGCGCGATGATGCAGCGGGTGCAAACGGGATGGCAGCGGGTCTATCGCCAGGCCTCCGAACCGGAAACCGTGGCCCGCACGATTGAACGGGCGCTCAGCCAACGTTCACCGGCGGCGCGGTACCTCTGCGGGCATCAGTCGAGCTCCGTCTGGGCCAGTCGCATTCTGCCCACCGGACTTTGGGACGCGTTGATCCGCAAGCAGATGACCTGATGGCTTCCGCAAACGGTTGGCACCCACCTTTGCTGATAGCGCATGAGGGCTGACAGCAGCGTCTGAAGCTTTCTACGGTCAAGACAGCCTGTTCTCGCTGTGCGATGACTCGACGCCCGGCTGCATGGATCTCCGCCTTTGGCCTGGCTCTGGCAGGCCTGATGCCCACGGCGAGCGCCGCCCCCAGCGGCGCAGTCGCCGAAATCCTCTACACCGGAGGCACGATCCTCACGATGGTGGGCGATACGCCCACCACGGTGGAGGCCCTCGGGGTGGCGGCCGGCCGCATCGTGCATGCCGGGCCGCTGCGCGGGGCCCGGCGCTCAACCGACACGCGGGTGGTGAACCTTCAGGGCAAGACGCTGCTGCCCGGCTTCATCGACACCCACGGCCACTTCATCTACTTCGGCAAGAACCTGATTGATGCCGACCTGTTCGGGGCCACCACGGTGGAAGAGATCGTGCGCCGGATGAAGGCGCAGGCCGCGAAGGTCAGCGGCAGTGACTGGATCGTCGGTTTCGGCTTTCCCGGTAACGCCCTGCAGCGCTATCCGAGCGTGTCTGAACTGGATGCGGTGTCGGCCGAACGACCGGTCATGGTGGTGGATAGCTCCGGCCATGCCGGTGCCTTCAACTCCGCCGCCTTTCGCGCCGCCGGCATCAGCGCCGCCACTCCGGATCCTGCCGGCGGCAAGTTCGAGCGCCAGGTCGATGGCAAGACCCTCGCCGGCAAGGCTGAGGAAACAGCGCTGAACATCGTGCGTGAAAAACGGCCACCGTTCACCGGGGCCACGGCCGATGCTGTGGCCACCAAGGCCAGTGCACTGTGGGCCAGCTACGGGCAGACGACCGCGCAGGACTGCGGCGTGGGACTAGGCAGCGACGACATTGCTCTGATCCGTAACGCCATCGACAAGCGCCTGCTGGCGCTCGATCTGTACGTGTGCGCCAAGGACTCCAACGTGGAGGCGATGGCCACGGCGGCCCAGAAGGTCAGCGACGACTACGCCCGCCTGCAGCCGACGGCTGGCGCGGCCTTCGAGCGGCAGGAGTCGATCCTCAGCGACGCGGCAGCCCGACCCGGTAACACCACCGCCACGTTGCTGCAGCTGCGGCCGGACCTGGACAAGCGCTACATCAACCGGGTGCGCCTGGGTGGCATCAAGTTTTGGCTGGATGGCTCCATCCCCACCGCTTGGATGAGCGAGCCCTACACAACCCCGCCCCCGGGCGCTGAACCGGGCTATCGCTCCTACCAGCAGATCCCCGATGCAGTGCTGGAGGGGGCCTTCGATCGCTACTGGACGAGCGGCGTGCAGCTCAACATGCACATGAATGGCGATGCCGCGGCGGAACAGGCGCTGCGTGCCATCGAAAAGACTGTGGCGAAATACGGCATGCAGGATCACCGGCCGGTGTTCATCCATGCCAGTTACCTGCGTCCCGACCAGATCCGTCGCCTTAAGGCGGTGGGCGGCGTGCCCAGCTTCCTCACCTCCGGTCTGATCCCCGGCGGGGAGACGGTGGAGAAGCTCTGGGGAGAGCAGCGTGCCGCCAACGCCATGGCGGCGATGAGCATGCAGCGTGCCGGCATTCCGTTCACCTTCAGCCACGATGCGCCGGTGTCACCGCAACCCTGGGTCCTGGCCCTGGTGGATGCCGGCGTCAATCGCCGCACACCCAGTGGCCGGGTGATCGGGCCCGAGCAGCGGGTTACGCCCTACCTGGGGCTCAAGGCCGTCACGGCCAACGCCGCCTGGCAGATCAAGGAGGAACGCACCAAGGGCACCCTGGAGGTGGGCAAGTTGGCCGATCTGGTGATTCTCGAGCGCAATCCGCTCACAGTGGAACCGACGACGATCAAGGACATCGCCGTTCTCGAGACGATCAAGGAGGGCCGCACGATCTACCGCCGCGAGGCTTCGACTCGCACTGCCGCCCTGGGTGTGTCGCTGCCTTGCCTGCACGAGCATGGCCATGGCACCGGCCTGGCCTTGACCAGCGAGGCTCGCCGCACCCTGGCCCTCCTAGCCGCGGCGGCCGCCAAACCGCCCTCAACCGGGCCCGGTCCGTTACCAGAACGCTGAACTCCCTTCATGGAGCTTCTCGGATGCCGGACTCGGGGATGTAGCAGTAGAGACGCCCGGACGGTGCCTGCTGCGTTGCAATACGCGGAGTCTTGGCACCGAGATGGCAGCACCGGAACATCAGAGCACGCGGATCCGTCTCCACTTCTGGACTGCCGCAGGAGCCCAGTCGGTGGTCGTCCAGCCAAGGGACGAACTGAGGCGCCGCTGTGATCTGCTCGCCGAGGGGGCTGTGTTTCTGCGGCGTGAACGCCTCGATGCGGCAGCGTGAAGATTTGCGCTGGAGCACATCCAAGACTGGAGACAATTAGACCCACCGTGATGCGGCTCTGGCCCCTCGAGGAACTGCCGAAACTGCCTCCGTTGCGCCTGGCGGTGGTGGGACATGTGGAGTGGGTCGACCTGCTGGCGGTGGAGAGGCTCCCCCAGGCCGGCCGGGTCGGCCACGCCCTGGCGTTTCTTGAGGAGGCCGCCGGAGGTGGCGCCGTGGTGGCTGTGACACTGGCGCGTCTGCTGCAGCAGCCGGTGACCTTCTTCACCGCGCTCGGCCGCGATGCCACCGGCGAACGGGCGGCTGAACGACTTCGGGCCTTGGGATTGCACCTGGAGGTGGCGTGGCGCGAAGCAGCGACTCGTCGGGCCGTGAGTTTCGTGGATGACCAGGGAGATCGTGCGATCACCGTCATCGGCCCGCGGTTGAGTCCCACCGCGGCCGATCTCCTGCCCTGGGCCAGCCTTGCCGACGTCGACGGGGTGTTTGTGACGGCGGCTGATGCAGCCGCGCTGAGGGCTTGCCGGGCGTCGCGCCTGTTGTTGGCGACGCCGAGGGTGGGCCTGCCGCTGTTACGGGAGGCGGGTGTGGCTCTTGATGCCCTGATCGGAAGCGGCCTCGATCCAGCCGAAGCCGTCCCACCGGGTGCTGTGCACCCCCAGCCTGTCCTGTCGATTGCCACCGAAGGGGCAGCGGGAGGTGTGGCCCATCCCGGCGGGCGATTCCCGGCGCCATCGCTTCAGGGGCCTCTGGTGGATGCCTATGGCTGCGGCGACAGCTTTGCCGCCGGCGTCATGGCTGGACTGGCAGCCCATTGGACGGTGGAGCAGGCGATCAGCCTGGGCTGCCACCTCGGGGCCGCCTGTGCCCTCCATCTGGGGCCCTATGCCCCTGCGGCCACGGATATGGATCCAGGTGTTCAACCCTCTGGTTGACCATGGCGCAGGATCGATCCAGTCGGCACCCATGGCCAGATGGCTGGCTGTGAGAGCCGCTGTCCAGGCTGTGATCGACTGGCGATCTGATCGCAGGGCCACTCACTCTTAGCCTGCAGGCATCGATTCGGCCCCTATGGTCCTTGCCTTCACCTGGCCGCCCGAGGCGTACCTCTGGTTCAAGACCCTGCACATCGTGGGGGTGGTTGTCTGGTTCGCCGGCCTTTTTTATCTGGTCCGTCTGTTCATCTACCACCGCGAAGCCGAAGAACTCGAGACAGGCCTCCGGGGGGCCTTTCAGGAGCAGTACAGCCTGATGGAGCGGCGGCTGGCCAACATCATCACCACACCGGGGATGGTGGTGGCCGTGGCGATGGCCGTCGGCTTGTTGAGCGTCAACCCGGCCTGGCTCCATCAGGGTTGGATGCACGCCAAGTTGGGACTGGTTGCAGCCCTGCTGGCCTACCACGCCTTCTGCTACCGGTTGATGGGCCAGCTGCAGCGGGGGGAGTGCCGATGGAGCCCGAAGCAGTTGCGCGCCCTCAATGAGTTGCCCACGTTGCTGCTGGTGCTGGTGGTGATGCTGGTGGTGTTCAAAGGCCAGTTCCCCACCGGTGCCGCCACCTGGTTCCTGGTCGCCCTGGTGGTGACCATGGCCGCCTCGATTCAGTTCTACGCCCGTTGGCGGCGCTTGCGTCAGGAACGGATCGCAGCGGAGCGTCAGGAGCCTTCCGCCGCCTGATGCCAGCACGTTCGCTTCGAAACCCATGAAGCCTCCAGCGCGCCGCCGTAGCCATCCGCTGGTCGCGGTACTGGAACAGGTGGAACCGAGCAGCTGCCCGACGCGCTTCAACTTTCACTGCCACACCACCTGCAGCGATGGCAGCCTCGATCCGCTCGCCCTGGCGGAGCAGGCGCTGACGATGGGTCTGGAGCAGCTGGCCGTGACGGATCACCACAGCCTCAGGGCCCATGACCCGATGGCGGTGCATTTCGAACATCTGCGCCAACAGGGTCAGCCTGTGCCGACCCTCTGGCGGGGAGTGGAGATCAGTTGCCTGCTGGAGGGGTGCCTCGTGCACGTGCTGGGCCTCGGCTTCGAAGCGGAGCACGGAAGCCTCGGCCCCTATCTGCAGCACCAGGCTGTGGTGGGCCGGGCCCTGCGCGCCGAGGCGGTGGTTACGGCCATCCATGAGGCCGGTGGGCTGGCCGTGCTGGCCCATCCGGCCCGTTACCGACTGCCTTTCAAGCGCCTGATCCAAGCGGCGGCGGCTCTGGATTTCGATGGCGCCGAAGCCTGGTACGACTACGAGCAGCAACCGCGCTGGCAGCCCACGCCCCTGATCTGCGAGGCGATCGCTGCCGCCGCCCATGCCCATGGCCTTTTGCAGAGTTGTGGCACCGATACCCATGGTCTGGCGCTTCACGGCCGCTAGGGTTTTGCCAGCCCTTTCCCTGCCTTGCCATGGGTCTGTTCGACCGTCTGCGTGGAGCCAAGCCGGCGGCCAAGCCCGCCGACGCCGCGGCCAAAGCGGACAACACCTTCTTTCTCGATGCCGATGCCTCCAGCACCATGGGGGATGTCAACCTGATGCGGCGCTCGAACACGATCCGCCACACCTTCCCTGGCACGGCCGACAATCCCGGCACCAAGGAGATGGTGCAGGAGGTGTCCTCCACACAGGCCAAACTGGAGAAGGCCAGCGACGGGCTGCCTGGCATGGGCGCCAAGGACGAGAGCATCAGCCTCACCGGTGGCGTTCCCAAACCCGTGAAGAAAACCTTCGCCAAGCAGATGAGCGAGGCGGAGCTCAGCCAACGGCTTAAGGGAACAGCCGTCAGCGGCGTGAACGTGCCCGGTGGTCCTGCTGCCGTCAAGAAGGAAAAGGAGGAGGCCGCCGCAAGCCAGCCGCAGATCACCTCGCAGCAACCCAGCAAACCCGGCTCGACCGATGCCTTTAAGTCGATGGTGCGCGACCTGACCAGCTGAAGCTCATCGCGGCTGTTCCGGGCCCGCTGGTGGAGAGCTGCTAGGGCTGCCCTCCACCAGCGCCTCACTCTCGAGGACCAACTGACGCAGCTGGGCCAGGCGCCCCTCCCTCGCCCCGCTCCATAGTCCGCGGTGATGGGCTTCGAGCAGCCGTTCGGCCATATCGCGCAGGGCCCAGGGATTGTCGCGACGCAAAAAGGCCTGAACCTCGGCGTTCTCCAGCCAGTGCGCGGCAATCGCTTCGTAGCTCCAGTCCGGCACACGGCCGGTGCTGGCGTCATAGGCAAACAGATAGTCGAGGCTGGCGGCCATTTCGAAGGCGCCCTTGTAGCCATGGGCCACCATCGCCTGGATCCAGCGTGGGTTGAGCACCCGGGAGCGGAGCACCTTGTCGAACTCCCGCTCCAGCCGATGGAGCCTTGGCCGCTGCTGGCGGGAATGGTCACCAAACCAGAGCGCCGGCGCCTCACCCGTCAGGCTTTCGATCGCCGCGCTGAGGCCCCCCTGGAATTGGTAGTAATCATCGGAATCGAGCAGGTCGTGTTCACGATTGTCCTGGTTGTGGAGCACCACCTGCACCGCCGCCAGCCGCCGTTCCAGGCCGCTGCGGTCGGCCACGGCCTCGCCCTGCCCCTCGTAGCGCCAGCTGCTCCAGTTCAGAAACGCTTGGCCCAGATCGGCGCGTTGATCCCAGTGGCCGCTTTCGATCAGCCCTTGAAGGCCAGCGCCGTAGGCCCCGGGGGCTGAACCGTAGATGCGGCCGCAGCCGCCATCGGCACGCGCAGCAGCAGCCAGGGGGTTCGACTGGGGGGATTCATCAAGGGACGCCACCAGCGCCGTGGCCTGATTGAACCAACCCACCAGCTGAGGGAAGGCATCGCGGAACAGGCCCGAGATCCTCAGGGTCACATCCACCCGCGGCCGCCCCAGCACCTCCAGAGGAATCACCTCAAGACCCACCAGGCGCCGTGTCGGGCCATCCCACTGCGGCCGCACCCCCATCAGGGCTAGAGCCTGGGCGATATCCTCGCCGCCATTGCGCATCGTGGCCGTGCCCCACACCGAGAGCGCGAGACGCTGGAGATGTTCGCCCTGATCCTGCAGGTGCAGTTCCAGCAGCAGCTCGGCGCTGCGACGGCCAAGATCCCAGGCGGCTTCAGTCGGTAGACCGCGCAGGTCGACGCTGTAGAAATTGCGGCCGGTCGGCAGCAGATCGCTGCGACCACGGGTGGGAGCTCCCGAAGGACCAGCCGCGATCCTCTGGCCATCGAGACCGGCCAGAAAGGCAACCCGTTCAGCCTCGCCACAGGCCAGCAGGCGAGGAATCATCTGCTGGCGCAGCTGAGCGAGCACGGCCTGGGTTCGGCTTTCCGGCCGCAGCAACCGTGGATCGAGGCTTGTGGCTGGAGGCACGGCTAAACCCGGCAGCAGTAACCCCGCCGTTGGCCACTCCTGCAGCGTGCGTCGCACCAGCTTCAGTGCTTCTGTTTCCAGCCAGGCCACCGCATCACCGACCCTGCGCAGCGAGCCTGCCTCGGCAGCAGGTGGCATCAGCCAGCTCAAGCGTTGTTGGTCCTCGGCGGAAAGCGGGGTGGCTTCCTCATCGCTCCAGGGATCGAGCTCAAGCATGAGATCTGCGGCCATGGCCTGGGTGAGTCCGGGCCGTTCGCCTTCGGGGGGGCGTGCCAGGCAGAGCAGCAGTTCAGCAAGACGGTCCGGCTCCGGAAGGGTGCCGTAGGTGTGCAGTCCGAGGCGGATCTGGGCCTCCTTGAGCTCGCAGAGATAGCCATCGGCGGCGTCAAGACGGGCATCAAGATCACCTCCTGCCAGGGGGAGCTCGAGCGACTCCAACTGCTGGGCGAGCGCCTCCCTGAGAAGCCCCTGGCGCTGCGCGCCCAGCTGGTTGGCTTCCCAGTATTCATCGAGCAACCCTTCCAGCCGTTGCAGATCGCCATGCAGACCGGCGCGGCCAAGCGGGGGGGTGAGGTGATCGAGAATCACGGCCTGGGCGCGGCGCTTGGCCTGCGAGCCCTCTCCCGGATCGTTGACGATGAACGGATACAGGTGAGGCAGGGGGCCCAGGGCCCATTCCGGAAAGCAGTCCGATGAAAGCCCAACCCCTTTTCCAGGCAGCCACTCCAGGTTGCCGTGTTTGCCCACATGCACGACCACATGGGCAGCGAACTCCTGGCGCAGCCAGAGGTAGGCGGCCAGATAGGCATGGGTGGGTGGCAGATCAGGGTTGTGATAGTTGAGGCTCGGGTCGCGGTCGTAGCCGCGTTCGGGTTGGATCAACAAGACCACATGGCCGTAGCGCAGCCCATGGATCGGAAATCCGGCTTGCGACTTGCCTTCAAGAGCAAGATCCGCCTCAGGCGGCCCCCAAACCGACTCCAGCCGCTGGCGACCCTCCGCTGGAAGGGTGGCGTACCAGCTCAGGTAACGGGACCGAGGAAGATGCCCAAGCGGGGGGCGATGGCCGCTCTCAGGATCGTTGCTGCGTCCCTCCAGCAGCCGCTTCACCAGAGCGGTGCCGTCTTCAGGAAGCATCGGCGCTGCGGCCGAGCCGTGGCTCTCGTGCAGGGAGTAACCGCCCTGGTGCAACCACTGGAGCATCAACAGAACGCTGGCGGGAGTGTCGAGGCCGACGCCGTTGGCGATGCGGCTGTTGCGGGCTGGATAGTTGGCCAGAACCAGAGCCACGCGCTTCTCGTGCCGCGGTGTGGTCCGCAGCGCGGCCCAATGGGCGGCCAGAGCGGCAATCCAGCTGAGCCGCTCCGATTCGGGCTGAAGGCCGTGGAGGGCGGAGGCCAATCGCTCGGAGGCCCCGAGAATCTCTTTGAACGCCCCCACCCGGGTGGTGATCCGACCATCCAGCTCCGGCAGGGCCACCTGCATGGTCAGGTCCACCGGTCCCAGGCCGATGCTGCTCTCGCGCCAGCGCTGCTGGGATTGATGGCTCGTGAGCAGTTGCAGCACAGGAACGCCCAACGCATCCCACAGGGGAGCCCCCAGTCCGGCGTCCTCGAGCAGCACGGAGGCGAAAGCGGTGCTGCAGAGCACCAGTTCCACCGCCTCGCGCTTCAGCAGGTCGATCACACCGCGCTGCACTGCAAGGTCTCGCAGGCCGCTCACCCATAGGGCCCGCGGACTGAGACCCTGGTCGCGCAAGGCGTCCAGAGCCGCGTCCATCAAGCCCAGATCACCCGCCTGCAGCAGGGAGCGGTAGAGGATCAGGCCGACGCGGGCGCCGGGCTCCGCTCGCCAGTCATGGGGCAGCGGATCGGGCAGTGCCTCGGGGATTGGAGGATCGGGCGTTCGGCTGGCGAGCAGATCGGCCAGGGCCAGCAGAACGCGGCGCACATTGGTCGGCCCACCGGTACGCAGGCAGGCACCGAGGCCGAGGGCCAGTGGCATTGGAATCGTTCCCAGTGCCGCCAGGGATTGTTCGTGTTCAGCGGTTCCAGCCAGAACAACCAACTGGCGATTGGGTTGAGCTGCTGCCCATTGCTGCAGTTGATCGAGGCCGTAACTCCAGTAGCCGCGGTCGCCCAGCAGGCGTACCAGCACCAGCTGCGCCGCGCGAACGGTGGTGGCCAGGTAGTGGTCGACCAGCGCCGGATGCGAGAGCGTCGCAAGGTTGAGAGCGCGCAGCTCGGCGCCGAGCAGGGTGGGTTCCTGCTCCAGCAGCCGCTCGACGCTGGTGAGGTCGGAGTCGGCGCTGCTCAGCAGGATGATCGGAGCAGGCGGTTGTTCCACCAGCTCCACCGGAACCCCGGCGTCACGACCACTCAAGCCCTCGCCGGGGAGGGCCGCCAACCTGTGCATCCACCCATCCTGCTGGTTTGAGTGAGAAGATCGGGGGCCACAGGGCCCCCGTGGTCTCGCTCCCGCACGCCGCAGCATGCATCAGTTTCTTCCCTATGCCTGGTTCGGCGGCCAGTGCGTGCCTTTTGCGGAGGCCACTCTCTCGGTCGCTACCCATGCCCTGCATTACGGCACGGGCGCCTTTGGCGGCATGAGGGCATTGCCCAATCCCGACGATGGCAACGAAATCCTGCTCTTTCGTGCCGATCGCCATGTGCGGCGTCTGAGTCAGAGCGCGCGACTGCTGCTCACGGACCTACCGGAAGCCACGATCCAGACGGCGATCGAGGCCTTTCTCCAGGCCAACCGACCCAACTGCCCCATCTACCTGCGTCCATTCGTCTACACGAGCGATCTGGGCATCGCCCCGCGCCTGCATGACATCCAGACAGACTTCCTGATTTACGGCATCGAACTCGGGGATTATCTCTCCCCTGACGGGGTGAGCTGCAGGATCAGCTCCTGGACGCGGCAGGAGGACCGCTCGCTGCCGTTGCGCGGAAAGATCAGCGGCGCCTACATCACCAGCTCCCTGGCCAAAACCGAAGCGGTGAAGAGCGGTTTTGACGAAGCCTTGCTGCTCAACAGCCGTGGCAAGGTCAGTGAGGCCAGCGGCATGAATCTGTTTCTGGTTCGTGACGGTGTGCTGATCACCCCGGGCGTGGATCAGGACATCCTCGAGGGGATCACCAGGGCCAGCATCCTGGAGTTGGCCCGTGATCTGGGCATTCCCGTTCTGGAGCGAGCCGTGGACAAGACCGAGCTGTTCGTTGCCGATGAGGTGTTTCTCAGTGGCACCGCGGCGCGGGTGACGCCGGTGCGGCGAGTCGAAACCACCGACCTCCCTACCGCCAGACCGGTGATGGAACGCCTGCGGGAGCGCCTCACGTTGATCACCGAAGGGCGTGAACCTGCCTATGAACACTGGGTCACCCGCATTCGCCTCGATCGCTGATGGTGCCAGCCCCCTCCATGTCCATGGGCCAGCCCCCCCGAGGCAAGCGGATGGGGTTCCTGGAGCGGTTGCATGCGCCGGAGCAACCGGTGCTGGTGTTTGACGGGGCCACAGGAACCTCGCTGCAACAGATGAATCTCGGCCCCGACGACTTCGGGGGAGCAGCGCTGGAGGGCTGCAACGAGAACCTTGTCTTCACACGGCCGGATGCGGTGCAGGCGGTGCACCGGCAGTTCCTGGAGGCAGGCGCCGATGTAATCGAAACCGACACGTTCGGAGCCGCCTCGATTGTGCTCGCGGAATACGGGCTGGAGAGGCAGGCGTTCGCGATCAACCAACGGGCCGCCCAACTGGCGCGCCAGATGGCTGATGCCTACAGCACCCCGGAGAAACCTCGCTTTGTGGCTGGTTCGATGGGGCCCACCACGAAACTGCCAACTCTCGGACACATCGATTTCGACACGATGAAGGCATCCTTCGCCGAACAGGCGGAGGGCCTGCTGGCTGGCGACGTCGACTTGTTCATCGTCGAGACCTGCCAGGACGTGCTGCAGATCAAGGCGGCGCTGCAGGGGATTGAACAGGCCTTTCATAACAGCGGTCAGCGACGACCGCTGATGGTGAGCGTGACCATGGAAACCACAGGCACGATGCTGGTGGGCTCCGACATCGCCGCTGTGGTGGCGATTCTGGAACCGTTCCCGATTGATGTGCTCGGGCTCAACTGCGCCACGGGGCCGGAGCAGATGAAAGAGCACATTCGCTACCTCAGCAGCCACAGCCCCTTTGTGGTGAGCTGCATCCCGAATGCTGGTCTGCCCGAGAACATCGGCGGGGTGGCCCATTACCGACTGACGCCACTGGAGATGAAGATGCAATTGCATCATTTCATCGAGGATCTCGGTGTCCAGGTGGTGGGAGGTTGCTGCGGCACCACTCCGGCTCACATTGCCGCGTTGGTCGAGCTTTCCAGTGAGCTCCATCCGGCGAACCGGGCCGTGCGCCGATCCGATCAACCCGTTGGGACCGTGGCGGCAGACCAGGCGGACCCGCGACCGTTGCTTCAGGTGGAGCCAGCCGCCGCCTCGATTTACGCCACGACGCCCTACCACCAGGAGAACTCCTTCCTGATCATCGGCGAACGGCTGAACGCCAGTGGTTCCAAGAAGGTACGAGAACTGCTGGCCGAGGAGGACTGGGATGGCCTGGTGGCGCTAGCGCGGGGACAGCTCAAGGAGAATGCTCATGTCCTCGATGTCAACGTCGATTACGTCGGACGCGACGGAGTCCGCGACATGCATGAGTTGGTGAGCCGGTTGGTCACTAACGTCAATCTACCGTTGATGCTGGATTCAACCGAGTGGCAGAAGATGGAAGCCGGCTTGAAGGTTGCCGGCGGCAAATGTCTGCTTAATTCCACCAATTATGAAGATGGCCCAGAGCGGTTCTTCAAGGTGCTGGAACTTGCCCGGGCCTACGGCGCCGGGGTGGTGATCGGCACCATCGATGAAGAAGGCATGGCGAGAACTGCGGAGAAGAAATTCGCAATTGCCCAACGGGCCTATCGCGATGCTCTCGAATTCGGGCTCCCCGCCCGCGAGCTGTTCTATGACCCCCTTGCCCTGCCGATCTCAACGGGCATCGAGGAGGATCGAAAGAATGGTGCGGCCACTCTCGAAGCGATCCGGATGATTCGTCAACGGTTGCCGGGGGTTCATGTGGTGCTCGGTGTCAGCAATGTGAGCTTCGGTCTCTCACCCGCTGCCCGAATTGTGCTGAATTCGGTGTTCTTGCACGATTGCTGTGAGTCAGGTATGGATGCGGCAATCGTCAGCCCCGCCAAAATCCTCCCCCTCGCGAAAATCAGCGAAGAACACCAGCAAGTCTGTCGTGATCTGATCAACGATCGACGCCGTTTTGAAAACGGAATCTGCTGTTACGATCCGCTCACAGCGCTCACGACGCTCTTCGAAGGCGTCAGCACCCGGGAAGCGAGGGCGTCCGGCCCCTCGCTGGCAGATCTGCCGATCGACCAGCGCCTCCAGCAGCACATCATCGACGGCGAACGAATTGGTCTGGAAGCTGCCCTTGATGAGGCCTTGCAGCACCATGCACCGCTGACCATCATCAATACCTTTCTGCTTGAAGGCATGAAGGATGTTGGCGAATTGTTTGGCAGTGGTCAGATGCAGCTGCCTTTTGTCTTGCAGAGTGCCGAGACCATGAAAGCTGCCGTGGCTCATCTTGAGCCTCACATGGAAAAGATCGAAGGGCAGAGCAGCAGCAAAGGGAAGTTTTTGATTGCCACTGTCAAAGGCGATGTGCATGACATTGGCAAGAATCTCGTGGATATCATTCTGACTAACAATGGTTACGAGGTGATCAATCTTGGCATCAAGCAGAGCTGCGAAGCCATTATCGATGCCCAGCGCAAGCATCAGGCCGACTGCATCGCCATGAGCGGCTTGCTGGTGAAGTCGACAGCCTTTATGAAGGACAATCTTGAAGCCTTCAATGCTGCAGGGATCAGTGTTCCGGTCGTTCTCGGTGGGGCCGCCCTCACACCCCGCTTTGTGAATGGCGATTGCCGCAGTGCTTACCGCGGCCAGGTGGTGTATGGCCGTGATGCGTTCGCGGATCTCCGATTCATGGACGCGCTGATGGAGGCGAAGGCTGCAGGTCGCTGGGATGACCACCAGGGTTTTCTGAACGGGATCCCCGAAGGCCTTGGTTTCATTGCCTCGGATCACGAGGCGGCGGCTGGCGGAGCCGTTCGTGCGGACGTGCGGGGGGAGTCTGATCTCCCCACGGCCGCGCGATCCGGAACTGAACCAGGCCCCATTCCCCCCCCCTTGACTCACAACCCTGAGGAACGTTCGCTGGCTGTGCCTGCGGAGCCAGCCGTGCTGGCGCCCTTCTGGGGCGGGCGGGTCCTGAACGAACACACGATCGACCTCCAGGAGGTCGTGACCTATCTCGATCGTCAGGCCCTGTTTGCCGGCCAATGGCAGCTGCGGAAATCGCAGCAGCAATCCCGCGATGCGTACGAGGCAATGCTGGCCGAAAAGGCTGAACCGGTTCTGCGCCATTGGCTCGAGCGCAGCATTCAGGAGCGTCTGTTGACGCCGCGCGTGGCCTATGGCTATTTCCCCTGTGGCCGCAGTGGCAACGCGGTGGTGCTCTTCGATCCGGCCGGCATGGAGGCGGGATGCCCGATCGAAGGGGCCGGTTCGGAACTCGGACGGTTTGAGCTGCCACGTCAACGGTCAGGTCAGCGGTACTGCATCGCCGATTTCTATGGCGATCTGATTGCTCTTCCGGATGGGAGTCAGCGCCCCAGCGATGTGCTGCCGATGCAGGCCGTGACGATGGGGGAAACCGCCTCGCGCTTCGCCCAGCAACTGTTCGCCGCTGATCAGTACAGCGATTACCTCTACTTCCACGGACTGGCCGTGCAGATGGCCGAGGCGCTCGCGGAATGGACCCATGCCCGGATCCGTTCGGAACTGGGATACCCCGATCCGCCCGAACTCTCGCTTCGTGATGTGCTGGCTCAGCGTTACCGGGGCAGCCGCTATTCCTTCGGTTACCCGGCCTGCCCCAACGTCTCGGACTCTCGCCAGCAGTTGACCTGGCTGGGCAGCGAGAGGATCGGTCTCTCGATGGACGAGAGCGACCAGCTGGACCCGGAACAGAGCACCACAGCCCTGGTGGCTGTGCATCCCAGGGCCCGCTACTTCAGTGCCTGACGAGACGCCGGTCTAGCCTCGCCCTGACCGAGATGGAGCACCATGGCGATTGCTGGCCCTGGAGGGATCGATGCGGCGATTGAAGCCGGTCAGGACCTGGACGGTACGCCCATCCCCGAGGCGATGATCGGCCTCTACCGCGAGGTGATGGATCGGGAGAATCAGCGGACGCGCAGTGGCGTGCTCAAGTCGATGCGCAACAGGGTGGTGCGAACCGGCAGCAAGCACTTCGACCGTGAGACCCTCGATGCGCGGCTTCGGGAAGCCGGCTGGGAGGGCCTGAAACCCAGGGAGATCGCTTTCTTCTACGGCTGAGTCTTCAGCTGCAGAGTTCTTCCAGGGCATCGATCACGTCCTGCTGGAAATCCTCGAGGTCGTCCGAATCACTCAGGTCGATCCCCTCGCCGGCTGCGTTCTGGGTGAGCTCCTGGAAATGGAAGGCGCCCTCACCATGGGCAAGGAACTCCATTGCCGAGGGCTCACCGCTTTCCTTGTAGGCGTCGCAGAGGGCCATGAAGGCCGCATCTTCGGTGAATTCCCAGCTCATGAAGGTCTGGCCGTGATGGGGAGGATGGAGTGGTCACACCGACCTTTAACGCTTACCCCCCGGATTCCGTCAACCTCCCGGAACGAAATGACCACTTATGCTCAGATTGAGGCGGGGGCAGACAGACTCAGGAAAGGCTCCGCCACCCCCATGAATCCGGCCAGCAGCAACGGAGATCTCAACGTTCTGGGAAAGCCACTGGAAGTCTGTGGTTGTGAACCTCTGACAGGCTGGATGCGTGATGGCTCCTGCCGCCACGACGACAGGGACCACGGCCGACACACGGTCTGCTGTGTGGTTGACGACACATTTCTTCAGTACAGCCGGGCTCAGGGGAACGATCTGATCACCCCGCGGCCTGAGTTCAGTTTCCCGGGCCTGAAGGCCGGGAACCACTGGTGCGTCTGTGCACCCCGCTGGCTGCAGGCTTATGACGATGGCGTGGCTCCGCCGGTGAAGCTTGAAGCCACCGAGATCAGCACGCTGGAGGTCATTCCGCTCGAGCTGCTGGAACGTCATCGCTGCTGAGCCGCGTTCACCAGGGAATCAGGCGACCATCCCAGGCCCGGAACTGTCCGGTCTCGGCTGGAGAGAGCCCCTCCAGCACGTTGAGCAGGTGATCAGCCGCCCCCTCGGGGCTGAACAGCCCTGAGGGGGCCACGCTCCCCCGGAAGGGCTGCGAAAGCGGGGTTGCTGTGGTGCCTGGATGAAGAAGGCAGACGCAGGCCTGGGGGTGTGTTCTCTGCCACTCAAGGGCCAGGGTGCGAAGCAGCTGGTTCTGAGCGGCCTTGGAGGCCCGATAGCTGTACCACCCCCCTGATCGGTTATCGGTGATGCTCCCGACCCTGGCCGAAAGACTGGCGAAGTGAAGCGGCTGGTCGCGCCGAAGCAGCGGGCCGAGCGCTGCCGCCAGCAACAGCGGTCCGAAGGCGTTGACCGCAAAGCTGCGCTCGAGCCTGTTCCTCGACACATGGGACAACCGCTTCTCCGGTTGAAGTTCGGCGTCGTGCAGGATCCCGGCCGTATTGATCACCAGCCGCAGCGGCGGAAGAGCTGCCAGGTGCCCGACCAGGCCGGAGAGACTGTGATCATCGGCGAGGTCCAGAGCGACCGAAGCCACCGGGGATCCGGGCGGTGGAGGGTGACGGTGATGGGTGGTCAGCAGCGTGAGGCCCGGGGCCCTGACGGAAAGCCTGGCGAGCAGCGCCGAGCCGATGCCCCCGCAGCCAACGACGAGGGCCGTGCCCTGCCAGGCCGCGAGAGGTTGCCCTGCTGCTGGTGACGGACTGGAGGCTGCACGATTCACATGACCCATGATGGCCCGGTCAGACCGGTTCTGATGAGCCTGACCATCGCCGTTTATGGCCTGGGGGCGTGGGGACGAACCCTCCGCGATCTCTGGGAGCATCAGGGCCATCGCCTGCTTGGCTGGAGCCGACGGCAGGGAGGCGATCCCACGGCTCTGCTCAGGGAGGTCGATCTGGTTGTGATGGCGGTCGCCATGGCAGGTGTGGAACCCCTGGCCGATCGACTCGCCAGCCAGTGGCCGAAGGGTCTGCCGCTTCTGAGCTGCAGCAAGGGAATTGACCCACGTCGTCTCGCCACTCCCACCCAGCTGTGGGCCAGCCATCTCCCCGAGACGCCGCTGCTGGTGCTCAGTGGTCCCAACCTGGCGGGCGAGCTGGCCCGCAGGCTGCCGGCGGCCAGCGTCATCGCCGCTGAGGATGAAGCATTGGCGTCCCGACTCCAGGAGCAACTCAGCAGCGATTCGCTCAGGCTCTACCGCAGTCACGATCCGGTCGGAGTGGAAGCGGCCGCCGCGCTGAAGAACGTGATGGCCGTTGCGGCTGGCATCTGTGACGGGCTGGACCTGGGGGCCAATGCCAAGGCCTCGCTGCTCTGTCGCGGACTCGCGGAGATGGGAGTTGTTGTCGAGGGTCTGGGGGGACAGTTCACCAGCCTCTATGGCCTGGCCGGTCTCGGCGACCTTCTGGCGACAGCCAACAGCCCGCTGAGCCGCAATTACCGCTTTGGCCTGCTGCTGGCCGATGGTCTTGATGAGACCAGCGCGCTTGCGACGATCGGCGCGACTGTGGAGGCACCCCGCACCGTGCGCGCAGCCATGAATCTGGCCCGTCAGCAAGGATGGAACCTTCCGATCTGTGATCAGGTGCTCGCCGTGCTTGAGGCACGCTCCCGGCCGGATCAGGCGGTCCAGGCTCTGATGCAACGCGGTCTCAGGCCCGAATGACCTCGATCAGCAGCCCAGCCGTGCTGATCGAGGCCTTCAGTTCAGGCGCCGGTACCGGCAATGGTGCCTCGGTGGTGCTCCTGGATCGCCCTCTCGGCTCAAGGACGCTTCAGACCCTGGCAGCCAGCCTGAGGCAGTCGGAAACCGCCTTCGCACTGCACTGGGAGAAAACCTGGCTGCTGCGCTGGTTCTCGCCAACCTGCGAGGTGGACCTCTGTGGACACGCCACGCTCGCCACCGTTGTTGGCCTTGGACACTGGGGCAGGCTGGCTCCGGGATCCGGTGTTGCCTTTCTCACCCGCAGTGGGCAGCTCGAGGGTTCACTCGATCAGCACCGGCCCTTGCATGCCGATGTGCTGCTGCCCAGCGCAGGGTTGAACAGGGGGCGGATCGCCCCTGAGCTTCAGCAACGGATTGAACGCCGCAGCGGCCAACCCGTGATCGGCTACTGGAACAGCCCTCTCGGCTATCACGTGGCTCAGTTGCCCTCGGGGGCTGATCTGGAAGGAATGACAGGCCTCGCCGAGGAACTGCGCGGACCGGAACGCCAGGGACTGGTGGTGATGGCAGGCGTGGACCCCTCCAGGGCGGATGGACCTGTTCTGAACGGCACACGGGCGGACTATCAGCTGCGTTTCTTCGCTCCTGGCCTCGGCATCCCGGAAGATCCCGTCACCGGATCGGCCCATGCTCTGGTGGCTCCTTACTGGCTCGAACAGACTGGGAAGCAGGAGGTGGTGGGCTGGCAGCCGTCCACCCGCCCCGGCGGAATGCGCTGTCGTCGTTCATGCTCTGGGAGGATTCAACTGCACGGCACGGGCCATTTGTTGTGGGACGGCATCCTCCATTACGAGGCTGGCCAGATCGTGCCTGCCGAATGGCTGCGACTCTTACCAGACCCCTGAAGAGGGTCCTGACCCGGCGACGGTACTGGCTGGGCGGCCCGATGGCTCTTGGGGCCGTGGCTCTCGGATTCTCCGTTCAGGGCCTCACTCCGCAGTCATCCGTCAGCAACGGAACGTTCCTGCTGGAGGCCCTGGGCGAAGAGAAGCCTGCCTCCACCCCTGACACTCAGGTCGAGGCGGAGAGTCTGCGGGGAGTTCAGAGTCAGCGGCTGGGCCTGCGCGAACCCGCGGCCGGTCGCCCGCTCGACCTGGAGATCCGTGTCGCTCTTCTGGGGGCCGGTTCGATGCCGACGCTCAGCGCCGATGCCCCCTGGCAGTTGATCAGCCGGGAGGGGAGGGTCCTGCTCACAGGGAAGGCTCGGGATCCTGTTCCTGAAGTCTGGTCCGAGACCCTCACCGAGGCCTGGCTGGTCACGGCTGCTGGCCACCTGCAGGTGAACGGCCAGCCCTACGCGGGCCGATTGCGGCTGGTCCGCGACGGCACAGGTGTTCAGCTGATCAATCACCTCCCCCTTGAGCTTTACGTGTCTTCTGTTGTGGGAGCAGAAATGCCCAGCAGCTGGTCGATGGAGGCCCTGCGCGCCCAGGCTGTGGCAGCACGCTCCTATGCCCTGGCGCACATGGCACGTCCGGCGAGTCGCCACTGGCACCTGGGGGACACCACCCGCTGGCAGGCGTACAGGGGCCTGGCCAGCAGCAACGAACGCACCCGACAGGCCGTCAACGGCACGGCAGGTCTGATTCTCAGCTATCAGGGGGGCATTGTGGAAAGCCTCTATGCCGCCAATCGCGAGATCTCGCTCGAGGCTCACGGACATCTGGGTGCCAGCATGAGTCAGCACGGTGCCCAGGCTCTGGCTCAACAGGGATTGACCTATACCGAGATCCTGGGTCGCTACTACCAGGGAGCCTCTCTCGCACGACTGAAAGCCGGTGCGGGCTGAGATCCTGTGGCGCAGGGCACTGGCCAGAGCAGACACCGCTCTGGCTGATGGGCACCTGGTTCCGCTCTCCACTGAGCTGGTGACAGCGCCGGAGCTGGCTCCCTTCCAGCTGAGGCGGTTGATGAGCAGAACTCCCAAGCACCTGCGTGACCACGGTCCGAAGCCCAACCCGTTTCTGCCCTGGGAACCCGCTCTGGAGGTGGCCCGACCCGTACCCGGTCATGTCCTGATCCTCAACAAATACCCCGTCCAGGCGGGCCATGTCCTGCTGATCACCGATCGGTGGGCACCGCAGGCCGGATGGCTCAGGGCTCCGGACTGGGCTGCGGTCGCCATGGTTTCTCAGGACACCGGCGGGCTCTGGTTCTTCAACAGCTGTGGCGCAGCCGGGGCCAGCCAGCCCCATCGTCACCTTCAGCTGCTGCCCCGCAAGCCAGGGCAGCCAAGCTGTCCACTTGCTGGACAGTTTCTGGGCACCCTGAACCACCCCTCAGCAGGAGATCTGAGCCATCCGTTCCCCTGGGCCTGCCGGCTGAGCCGGCGCCGGGATCCGGGGGATCATCGTGACCTCGAAGGGCTGTATCACACCCACATGGAGGCGCTCGGCCTGGGAGATCCGCGACTGGATGAGCAGCCTCGCCACCCTTACAACCTGCTCTTTGACGATGAGTGGTTTCTCAGCGTGCGTCGCCGCCGGGAAAAGGAGGCTGGCTTCAGTGTGAACGCCCTCGGCTTTGCCGGTTTTCTGCTGCAGACGAAGAACTCAGATCTGGCCTGGTTGCGTCAGCACGGGCCCTGGGCTCTGCTCGAGGCCGTGGCCTCTGCCGACCCCTGATCCAGAAATTCAGTGTTTTCACGGATGCGGAATTGCTGATTCACATTGCTGAGTGGAAAAGGCCGGTACAGGCCAGTCGCCTGACCGCGGCTTCTACATCTTCTTCTTGTTCTCACTGTGAATCTCACGGACAAACCGATCCAGCGGCGTAACCGCAGAGTGGAAAGCTATCGAACCCTGGTGCGGCCCATCGCCCACCATTACGCCCGGCGCAGCCCGGAGCCTCTTGACGACCTGGAACAGGTTGGGCTTCTGGGCCTGCTCAGGGCGGCTGAGCTGTACGAAACGAAAAGCCTCACACCGTTTGATGCCTTTGCAAGACCTCACATCCGCGGGGCGATCCTGCATTACCTGAGGGATCGGGCCCAACCGATCCGTTTGCCGCGTCGCATCAGCGAGCAACTCGATCTGAGGCGCCGCTGTCTCACGGAGATGCGCCAGCATGGGACGGCTTCCATCACCGATCAGCAGCTTCGTGAGGCGATGGGGCTTTCCGCTCAGAGCTGGGAGCTGCTTGAACGAGCCAGGAGACTCAATGCGATGGTGAGCCTGGATGCCCCTGAAACGGACTGGGAGCTGAGCGATCAACCGGCAGCTCGTCAGGATTCTCCCAGCGATCTGGCTCTCCAGGCTCTGGCCTCCCTGGAGGAGAAGCTCCAGGTGGTGGTCCGGAGCATCGTGATCTCCGGCTGGAGCTACCGCCAGACAGCCAGAGCCCTGGAGCTGAGTCCGATGACCGTGAGGAGGCGGCTGAGCGCCGGTCTCGAGGAACTCCGCAGGCAGATCGCCATCAGCCGACAGACTCCGGGGCATCTCTGTCCATCTGGCGCTCCAGGGTCTTGATGGCAGCATCGGCGGCAGCCATCTGGCGCTCCAGGGAGTCCCTCCAGAAGCGAAGCATCCGGAGCTTTCGCTCCTGATGCTGGCGCCAGCTCGCTGAAAGCACTGAGTCTGAAAGACAACAGGTGAAAGAAGGAAGCATGTGAGACTGGATCAGTACGTTGTTTTAGCGACCCTCACTCCCGTTCTGCGTGCTGTGCCCTGCTCCCCAGAAATGGCTGAGAACCACACGCCCAGCTGCGCTGTGAACCGTCTCAAGGCCAGGTCCAGCTGCCATCCGCTGTGGCGGCTGGGCCTGGTGCTGCTGGGCGGCGTCGGCCTGAGCCTTCTCGACTGCCTGCCGGGCTGGAGTTATGTGGCCCTGATGGCCGGCCAGTCAGCGCGACCGCTCAACGGTCGCTTCAACCAGGTTCCGGTCCTTCACTCCAATCAGCCGGAGGAGGTGGAAGGCCCCGGGATCCTGATCAGCACGACACCAGGCTTCTCCTATGCCGCCGAAACAGGCCAACGGCTGGCCAATGCCACTTACACCTTCAATGGTGACTTCGGAATTCATCTTCACCACAAATATTTTCCGCCCTACCGAGGAACGATCCGATCTGATCAACGCCGAACGGAAATCACCCTTGGATTGATTCTGATCAATCCCGGGATGACGCCCGTTCGATTCCAATTTGAACGCGGTGCCGTTCGCAACAGCTTTGAAGCTCCTTATCTTGGCGAATCCAAAATGGGCGTCAGACCACTGGGTCCAAGACCCTGGAACACCGGTCCGGGTGATGCCACAGCTGTTCAGATGCTGCGTGGGCAGCTGGATCGCAAATTATCGGAGGAGTATGTTCTGCCGGCCCGTAGCCGGGTTGTGTTCTTCACCACAGACCTTCCCGCTCTCGGGATTGCAAACGCGCTTCTGAAAGGCCGCAGCAGCGGACCCTTCCAGATGGCTGTGGTGGCAGCGCGCAACCCGATCGATGACACCGATCTGTTAAGGGTTCTGGATCAGGGGCGACTCGCTCCTGGTCGGGTTTATCTCCGAAGAATCACCGATATCAAGACAAGGCGAGTTTTTTCGAGGGTGGGTGGCGTTGCGATCGGTGATTCGTACTCCGCAGCCATCACGCATGACCTTAGCTCCCAGGGGGCTCTCCATGTTCCCCTGACCAGCACAGTGCGAAACAACTTCGGTACACGTGATGTTCAGGTGAATCCTCTGGCAGCACGAATGATTGATTCGTCACTGGATAATGTGGGTACCTATGGTGTTCGATTCGACCTCGATCTCAATCTGATCGGTCGAGGCCCCTACCAGCTGGTTCTCAGCCATCCCACTGCGGTCGGAGGAAGACACTTCACGGCCTTTCGCGGCTCCCTGCAGATCACCACTCCCGAAGGGCTCCAGGAGATGCACGTCGGGCTGCGCTCGGGCCAGAGCGTGGCACTCACCGCTCTCAATCTCGTGCCCAACAGGCCGAACCCGGTCCGTGTCAGTCTTGTGTATCCAGCTGACGCCACGCCTGGCCATCTGCTCAGCGTGGTTTCTGAGAGCCAGCTGGCCATCGTTCAGGAGAAGGAGCGTCGACTTGAACTGGCCCGCGCCGCGACGGACAACAACCCAGCCGAAGTCAACGTGATCCCCCCCGCCGTGATGAGGGAACCTGAGCAGCCGCACCCGTCGCTCCCCAAGCTCCCTCCGCCTCCGCTCACGCTCCAGCTCGCCCCGCTGATGTATCCGCGAACACCACCCTCGCAGCCCGTGCTGCTTGATGGCTATCAACCGGTCCAGGATGCCCAGCAGCGTTGGATCCGGAACCTGCAGCAAAACTGAACCTGACGCGTGGAGGATTCAGGCCGGCGTCGAAGAATCAGTCTTGAGCTCCCTGAGGATCTGCTGAAGCAGGTCGATGAGCTCAAGGCCGAGTGGGGTCTGCGAAGTCGTGGTGATCTCTTCGCCCGTCTTCTCAGAACGGTGCTTCCCGGTGCGTGCCCTGACGTCAACGAGGAGCCCGAGCACACAGACAGTGCAGAGACTGACGATTTTGATGAGCAGTGCGCGCTTGTTCTGGTGGACGGCCCTGAGCAGAGGGACGGGTTTGGCGAGCATCAGAGCTCTGTCGGTGCCGGCTTGACCACCACCCGTTCAGCCCAGCGCAGCAAGCCAGGCATTGATCTACCCGGTTTTGTGCGTCGACAGTCGGTCCAGCTGAAACAGAGTCTTCAGCCACGGGGGCCAAGGCCGGACTCAGAGGTTCTGCCGCTGGTGAGCGGGGGTGAGCTCCAGCGCTGCCTGGAGGTGGCTCTGTCTCACTGGTTGGAGCTTTATGGCGGCGCTCCTCATGAGGCTGTTCTGGAAGCCGCCATGATCTGGCTTGCACAGGACATCTGGTCCCAGTGTGATCAGAACGAGGGGCGGCCGTTCACCTGGTCGCTGGCTGTGAGTGTCGTCAAGGAGTTTGCCCCCTCGCTGAGCGACGGCCCCCCCAGTTTTGAACGGGTGATGGTGGTCGCCGGCCTGCTGGAGGACCCCTTCAGCAGCGCCACACTGGATGTCCGGATGCCTTCACTGATCAGGCGCTTTGTGCATCGGTTCCGGCGACGCCGTCGTGGCACCTCCTTCCAGACCCTGGAGCACACCATGACCCTGCACGGTGCCCTGAAGCTGCTCCAGCTCCCGACTGCTCCTGGCCACAGGTTGAGCCTCCGTGAGATCAAGGATGCCTACCGGCAGGTCGCCATCGAGGCCCATCCCGACAGTGGAGGTTCCACCGAAGCGATGCGTCGGGTGAATGAGGCTTATCAACTCCTGAAAGAGCTCTATCGACCTGGAGACCGCAGATCCTGACCCGAACCCGATCCATCTTGTATCAGTCAAGACAGGCTGTGAGACCCGTGGCTGGACCTGCATGAGATCAGCAAGAAAACGAAGTCGGCCGCTGCTCCTCCGCGCATCCGGCTGAGCCGCGAACACCGTCCAGTCTTCTCATGTAAGACTTGAAATAGGTCTTACGGCGTGTCGCGCCTGAGCCTTGCAAGACTGAGAAAATGCTTTGATTCTGGCCGCAGACCCCCACCCTGGAGAGGTTCGCCGGGGATGAGATTGAAGCCCAATCAGGCCGGTGAAATGCATTGTCGCCGGACAGTCGCCGGACAGTCGGCGGAACCAGCGGCTCGGCCGAACTGTCCAAGGGCTTGTCCAGAGTTCCCATCACCTTGTCAAAACCTTGTCAGGGCGGCGTCTACTCCACCTGCGTACCTGTGTCATACACAGGTACGCAGGTGGGGCAGGTCGTTCAATCAGGCAAAAGCAACGGCCTGGGGCCTATGGGCCGGGCCTCCAGCACGGGCAACCTGAGTGACGATTTCCATGAAAAACACCCTTATGCATCAGGATCAACCTGGTCTCTCTGTAAGACCAGGATCAAGTCTATTTCTCTTTGAATGAGACTGTTCGAGAGCATCAGGAACGTGGGTTGTTCGACAACGCCCTCTTCACGTATCCAGCTCAAGATGCAATCCGAGACCAGTAAGGATTCTCATCCAGGATCTCTGAGACCGCTGCCGGCGTGTTGTCCTGCGTTTGATCGTGCGGCCTGCGGCCAAAAAACACGGCTCCCCGTCTCTGTTCAGAGGCGGGGAGCCGTGCACGGAGTGGTGACCCGGCTCGACCGGGCAACCTGTGATTCAGCAGGGCGTCTGCATGCCCTGGATCAGAAAGTCGAAATAGGGAGCAGCTGTGGAGGCCTGGTCCGTGCTCAGCAAAGCCAGGGAAGCCTCCTTCATCGTGCGCATCGCCTCTACCATCCCTGGCATGGGAACACCGAGACTGTTGTACATCTCGCGGGCTCCCAGCAGTCCGATCTGCTGAATGAGCTCGGTGCTGCCTGCCAGAACTCCGTAGGTGACCAGGCGGAGGTACCAGCTGTAGTCGCGGAGACACTGGGCACGCTGCTTCTGACCGTAGGCATTCCCCCCGGGCGCGACGTAGTCGGGTTTGCGGATGAAAAGCTGCTTGGCCGCTTCGTCGATGATCTTTTTTTCGTTTTCGGTGAGCACCCTCACCACAGCCAACCGCTGGGATCCGGTGGTGAGGAACTCCACCATCGATCGGAGTTCACCACCCGTGGGGTAGCGCAGCTGATCATCGGCCTGAAGAATCAGATCCCGTACGACGCTCATCGCAGCGGCCAGACGCAGTGCAGACTTTATCGGCTGCCGCCGCTTTTGATCAAACAGTGACTCAGCGTGTAATGGCCCTTTGCACGCCTAGGGTCTGAACCGGGTGGCCAGGGAGCGGCCGTGACCATGGCGGAACCGGCGATCGGCGAGCGCTGCAACGTTGAGATTCTTGACCTCAGCCATGACGGGCAAGGGATCGGGCGGTGTGGCCCGTCCGTGATCTTCGTTCCGGAGGCTCTTCCGGGAGAGAAGGTTGAGGCCGTTGTGCTGCGTCGGGTGCGACAACATTGGCTGGCACGCCTGGAACGGATCGTACGGAGCAGCCCGAAGCGGCAGCGGCCACCCTGCCATCTGGCCCGTCGCTGCGGGGGATGTTCACTTCAGCATCTGGATTCCGTGGGGCAACTGGAGTGGAAGCGGCACACCGTGATTCAGTCCCTTGAGCGGCTGGCCGGTCTCAGCTGCCCGGTTGCCCCTGTGATCGGAGCCGGCTTCTCGCTGGGCTACCGCAATCGCGCGATCATTCCTCTCGAGCGCAACGGGCGCGGGCCGGTGCGATGCGGGTACTACCGCCGTCACAGCCACCGGATCGTCAATCTCACGTGCTGCCCGGTGCTCGACCCCCGTCTGGATGCCCTTGTGGCTCCGATCAAGGACGACCTCAGTTCCACGGATTGGCCGGTGGATCGCGACTGCCGTGAGGGTGGTGGACTCCGTCACCTCGGCCTCCGGATCGGCGTCCGCACCGGCGAGCTGCTGATCACACTGATCAGCAGCCATGACCGGCTGCCTGGCCTGACGGAACTGGCGAGGACCTGGATGGAACGTTGGCCCAGCCTGGCAGGTGTCTGCCTGAATCTTCAGCCCGAGCCGTCAAACCTGTTGATGGGGGCTGAGACCAGGGTCGTGAGCGGCTGTGGCTACATCCACGAGCGTTTTGCCAACCTGACCTACCGGATCGCGGCCGACACGTTCTTCCAGGTGTTCGTTGAGCAGGCCGAGCGGGTGTTTCCCTTTCTGCTCGAGGTCATGAACCAGAGCCCGCACCCGGGACGGGTTGTGGATGCGTATTGCGGCAATGGCTGCTACAGCCTGCCGATGGCCGCAGCTGGATGGCAGGTGCTGGGTCTGGAGCTCAATCAACGTGCGGTCAGCCTGGCCCGGGACAACGCCAGGCTGAATGGCCTGGACGCGCGCTGCAGCTTCCGAAGCTGCGATGTGGCAGTGGGGCTGGCTGAGGTTCTGCCCAGGGCCGACCTGTTGTTTCTCGATCCTCCGCGTCGCGGGCTGGCGGCGGAGGTGATCAGATCCGTGCTCGAACAACCTCCGCTCAGGGTTGTCTATCTCAGCTGCGACCCAGCCAGCCAGTCCCGCGACCTGAAGGCACTCGTGGGCTCCGGGCCCTACAGCGTGGAACGGGTGCAACCGTTTGATTTCTTCCCTCAGACCAGCCATGTGGAATGTCTGGTGGTTCTCAATCGTGCCGGCTGAGGCTGGAGTCAGACACGCAGCTGCAGCCCTGGCTGTGTTTCGAGGGCGGAGATGATCCGGCTGAGTCCTGCCTCCACCTCCTCGTCGGTGAGCGTCCGGGCCGGGTCCCTGAACCTGAGGCGGAAGGTGAGACTACAGAGCCCTTCTCCAACCTGATCGCCGCTGTAGCGGTCCATCAGCCAGGACTGCTCCAGCAGAGGGCGGCCAGCCTTTCTGATGACGGTGACCAGCGTGGCGGCTGCCATGTCGGTGGGAACGACCACGGCCAGATCGCGTTCAGAAGCCGGAACGGTGGCAAAGGGACGGAACACCGGAATCCAGCGGGCCCGGCGCGTGGCTGCCGCCAGAAGTTCGCCCATCTCCAGCTCAAACGCATAGCTCGACTCTGGGAGTTCCTGTTCCTCACAGAAGCTCGGGTGAAGCTGCCCGAACCAGCCAGCAGAACGGCCCTCTACGGAAACACGGGCTGCGCGTCCGGGATGAAGCAGAGGGTGGTGCTGCAAGGGCGTGTCATGGACAGGGATGGAAAGTGTGTCCAGGGCCTGTTGGAGCAAGCCGCGGGCCTGGTAGTAATCCGGAGGTTGCGCTTTGCCGTGGTTGCTCCACCACTCCGCACGCCTCTCCCCACAGATCACACCAGCCAGATGTCCACGGGACGCTCCTGTGGAGGGATCCGGAAAGACCTCGCCCAGTTCAAAGGCCCAGAAGCCTGAGGCTCCGCTCTGGAGGTTCCGTCGGGCTGCCGAAAGCAGTTCAGTGAGGAGCTCATTGCGCAGATGTCCGTAATCCGCCAGCAGTGGATTAGCCAGAGCCAGTCGATCCGGTGCGGCCTTCACCAGTGAAAAGCTGCAGGCCTCCTGCAGCCCGGCACCCACCAGGGACTGCCGTAGCAGGCGTTCAACCTGCTGTTGAGCTGTCAGGCCTCCGGGTTCAACCGGATCAGGGAGGTGGCAGCAGAAACGGTCGTAGCCCACCAGCCGGGCCACTTCCTCAATCAGATCCACCTCGCGCAGAAGATCCACGCCTCGGGCTGGAGGGACCTGCACTTGCCAGCCATCAGCTTCTGCCTCAACCAGGCAGCCGATGGCCCGAAGTGTGTCCTCCACCTGATCATCGCTGAGATCGCAGGGCACCCCATCGACCAGCACCGGTCCAAGCAAGTTCTGAAGAGCATCGCGACGCAGGCGCAACGGCAACCTCCCGGAGGTCGGCCGACGACTCAGCCATCGCTGGGTCACGGTCGCTCCGCAGAGTTCCTGGAACAAAGCCACGGCTCGGTCAGAAGCCGCCAGGGTCGCCTCGGTCGGCAGTCCCTTCTCGAAGCGGCTGCTCGCTTCGGTGCGCAGTCCGACAGCCCGGGACGACCGTCGGACGGCGGCTGCCGCGAAGACCGCCGCTTCCAGCCAGATGGTGGAGGTGGTGGCCATGACTGCCTCGGCTTCCCCACCCATCACGCCGGCCAGGGCCACCGGCTGATCCGAGTAGGTCACCAGCAGGGTTTCCGGACTGAGCGGACGACAGACTCCGTCCAGGGTCACCAGCGTTTCCCCCGGGCGCCCGTAGCGCAATCCGATCTCAGCCGGGTCCGCCGAGCCGATCCCTGCCTCTGTCAACCGATCGCGATCAAAAGCATGCAGAGGCTGGCCGGATTCCAGCATCACCAGGTTGGTGATGTCCACGACGTTGTTGATCGGCCGAATGCCTGCCTTTTCCAGTCTCTGCTGAAGCCAGAGAGGTGAGGGAGCCACGTGGATTCCCGTCAGCTCCGTGACGCTGAAGATCCCCCCTTCCTCCATCAGCGCCAGGGAAGCAGGCTCTGCGGGCAGGGGCTGGGCGGTGATGGCCTCCACACTGGAGGGAATCGTGGTGTGTCCCCCCACGATCGCGGCAACCTCCCTGGCGATCCCTGCCATCGACAGACCGTCGGGACGATTGGCGGTGATCGCCAGTTCCAGCACCTGATCATCCAGTCCGAGCAGAGGGCCCACCGGACTTCCGAGCGGGGGAACCGGGGAGGACAGGGAATCCAGGATCGCAATGCCATCCTGCGTGGTCTGCAGGCCCAGCTCCGCCAGCGAACAGATCATGCCGTGGCTCGACACCCCGCGAAGTTCGGCCGGCTTGATCGTGAGATTCACGGCCGGCAGAAATGTTCCCACCAGCGCGACAGGCACATGGATTCCCTGCCGCACATTGGAGGCACCACAGACGATCTGAAGCGGGCTTGATCCACCGATATCCACCTGACAGACACTGAGCTTGTCGGCATCGGGGTGGGGGTTTCGTTCCAGAACCAGCCCGACCACAACCCCCTCGGCCCGGGCGGCGAGATCATCGACGGCATCCACCTCGAATCCAGAGATCGAGAGGCGGTCGGCCAACCGGGAGATGCTGAGGCTTTCCGGCTCAGCGGACACAAGCTCCTGCAGCCATTGGAGCGAAACCCGCATCGGTCACCGCCGTGATCAGCCCGGATCCTAAGGATCAGCAGAAATCAGTAGCACCCACGGAGTAGGGTGTTCCATTGTCCTCAGTAACGCCCAAGCGGCGCAACGTCCTTTAACCATGGCCAAAAACAAGGGCGTCCGGCTTGTGATCACTCTCGAGTGCACGGAATGCCGGTCCAACCCCGCCAAGCGGTCTCAAGGTGTGTCTCGCTACACCACAGAAAAGAACCGCCGTAATACCACCGAACGGATGGAACTGAAGAAGTTCTGCCCTCACTGCAACCATTCCACGATCCACAAAGAGATCAAGTGAGGCCCCGCAGCTGAGGCATCCCCGCCTGCCGTTCTCCTCTGATCGGTCTCCGTCCGTAGGCTCTTTTTCCAGCGTTCCCCATGGCCAGCTCCTTTTTCAAAAAGCGTCTTTCGCCCATCAAGCCCGGTGAGCCGATCGACTACAAGGATGTCGATCTGCTCAAGAAATTCATCACCGAGCGTGGCAAGATCCTGCCCAGGCGGCTCACGGGCCTGACAGCCAAGCAGCAGCGGGATCTCACCAATGCCGTGAAGCGCGCTCGCATCGTGGCTCTGCTGCCCTTCGTCAATCCCGAGGGCTGATCCCCTGGCTTCCGCGGTGTTCCATCCCGGCGACCTGGTCGGTGTGCAGGAATCCCGCGGTGCTCAGCTTGCGGTTGTTGAAGCGGTCCAGGGAAGCAAGGCCCGCCTGAGGGTTGGTTTCGATGCCAGACCATCCCTGTTGCCCCAGCGCCAGCTGCAGCTGATCTGCCGCCTGCCCTCCGGTGTTGATCCACCGCAGCGCCTGGGGGCACCACCCTGGAACCTCCGGCCGGACGTCTTGCAGCAAGCTGGTCTCACGCGTCGCGCCTGGGGCGCAACGTGGCTCCTGCTTCTGGAATCAGGTGAGACGGTTGCACTTCCGGATTTCGCTGATCTGCTCTGCGGCGGCACCGCGCCGGGGCAGCTGGCGGTTTGCTGGCTGGAGCTCGTCGGCCCGCAGCAATGGTTCCGCTTCAAACAGGGGGAGATCCAACCGCGCAGCGCCGCAGAGCTGAAACCCCTGCGTCGCGAACGGCGCCTCAGGCAGCTGGTGGAGCAACGCGAGCACCAATGGCAGCAACTGCTTCGTGCCCGCCGGCCCGTGAACCCGGACAGCCTGCCGATTGAGCAACAACGCCGCCTGGAATCGCTGAAGCTGCTGGCAGCTGGCCAGTGGGAGCTGGAACAGCTGGAACCGCGCCTGCGCCAGAGCCTCGCTGCGCTGCAGCTGGGCCGCGACCGCGGCGACCTCCGCCATCTTCTGGTGGACCTGGGTCAGTGGGACCGGCATCATCTGGTGTCGATGGGTGGCACCACCTGGAGCCTGGGCTTCAGCCCTGAGGTGGAGGCGGAAGCCGAGCGCCTCCTGGCGCTGAGTGAGCAGGAGCTCCCGGGTGATGAGGAGCGGTTCGATCTCACCAGCCAGCGCTGCGTGACGGTCGACGATGACGACACCCGCGACATCGACGACGGCCTGGCGCTGGAGCGCCGCCCGGATGGCCGTGAGCGGCTCTGGATCCATGTGGCGGATCCGGGCCGGCTCGTGGAACCGGGTTCGCCGCTGGATCGGGAGGCCCGCCATCGCGGCAGCAGCCTGTATCTGGCCAGCGGCAACCTGCCGATGTTTCCGCTGGAGCTCAGCATGGGGCCCTTCAGCCTCCGGGCAGGGGTGCGCAGCGCGGCGTGGAGCACCTGGGTGGAACTGGATGACGCCGGCGCCATCGCCGATTACGGCATCGTGCGCAGCTGGGTGAAACCCACCTTCCGCCTGAGCTATAGCGATGCCGATGATCTGATCGATCTGGCGCCGCCGGAGGAGCCGGATCTGGCGGATCTCGATCAACTGCTCGATCGGCGCCGCCAGTGGCGGCTGCGCCAGGGGGCGTTGCTGATGGATCTGCCTGAGGGACGCATTCGCAGCCGGGATGGCGAACCGGTGCTGGAGGTGAGTGAACCCAGCCCCTCGCGGGCGATGGTGGCCGAAGCGATGATCCTGGCCGGTGCGCTCGCGGCACGTTTCGGCGTGGAGCACGGGGTGGCTTTGCCCTTCCGCAGCCAGCTGCCGGCAGATCTACCCCCGCAGGCCGAGCTCGATCAATTACCGGATGGAGCGGTGCGCTTTGCGGCAATCAAGCGCTGCCTCAGCCGGGGCCTGATGGGCACCCAGGCGGCCCCGCACTTCAGCCTGGGGCTCCCGGCCTACGCCCAGGCCACCTCGCCGATCCGCCGTTACGGCGATCTGGTGGTGCAACGCCAGATCCAGGCGCAGCTGAGTGGCGGCAGCCCCCTCAGTGAGGACGCGCTGCAGGAGCTTCTCAGCGGTTTTGATGGAGCCGTGCGCGAGGGCATCGGCATCTCCCGCGAAGACCAACGCCACTGGCAGCAGGTGTGGTTCGAAGCCCACAAGAGCAGCCAATGGCGCGCGGATTTCCTTCGCTGGCTCCGCCCGCAGGACCGCCTCGGCCTGGTGCGCATCGACGATCTGGCCATGGACCTGGCGGCCGAATGCCCCCAGAACGCCCAACCCGGCGAAGCGCTGCTACTGCGGGTGCACCAAGTGGATTCGCTGCGTGATCAGCTGAAGCTGGTGGCGTCAGCCAGCTGATTCGCCGTAGCGCTGG
>JAYKHC010000024.1:0-20179 GCA_035285465.1 Cyanobacteriota bacterium | reverse complement strand
GGCAGTGCGGCGTAAAGGGCCTTGAAGCGCGCCTGCTGGGTCTTGTGGTTCACGATCGGTTCCGGGTAGCCGCGCCGCTCCAGCGGCGCGATCTCGCCGCTGATCAGATCAGCGGTGCTCACATGGGCCAGTTCGGGCAACCAGTGGCGGATGTATGCGGCCTCCGGATCGAACTTGCCGGCCTGGCTGGCCGGATTGAAGATGCGCAGCGGCTTGGGATCCATGCCGCTGCTGGCGCTCCACTGCCAGCCGCCGTTGTTGGCCGCCAGATCCCCATCCACCAGGTGCTCCATGAAGGCCGCTTCACCCAGGCGCCAGTCGCAGATCAGATCCTTCACCAGGTAGGAGGCCACAATCATGCGGCAACGGTTGTGCATCCAGCCGCTGTGGGTCAGCTGGCGCATCGCCGCGTCGATGATCGGCACGCCGGTGAGCCCTTCGCGCCAGGCCGCGAGGCGAACCGGATCGTTCTCCCAGGGAAAGGAGCGCCACTGGGGCCGGTAGGGTCCGTCGGCCAGCTCCGGGAAGTGGAAGAGAGCCTGCTGGTAGAACTCCCGCCAGGCCAGCTCCTGCTCCCACACCTGAATCGCCTGGAGCTGCTCGTCGCTGCGGGCCAGGCTGCGGGCCTGCTGGGCGGCGAGCCAGCACTGGCGGGGGCTCAGCGTGCCGAATTTGAGCGCCGCGCTCAGGGCCGAGGTGCCGGCGACCCCGGGGTGGTTGCGGTCGGGTTCGTAGCTCAGCAGCGGCCCGCCATCACAGAAGGCCTGCAACTGCGCCAGGGCCGCGGCCTCTCCCGGACGGCAGGGGCACTGCTCTGCCCCCGCAAAGGCCTGGGACACCACCACGGCCGGATCATCCAGCAGTGGCAGCTCTCGCCACAGCTCCGGCCTGGGCAGGGCGGCCGGATCCAGGTTGACCAGCCCTGCCGGGGCTGCGGCAGCTTGCGGTGGCTGCAGCTCCAGCTGACGGCGCCAGCTGCGCCAGAAGGGTCCGTACACCCTGTAAGGCGCACCGGCGCCGGTCCTGAGCACGTCCGGCGCCACCAGCAGCTGATCCCAGCCCACCAGCAGCCGCTGGCCCTGGGCCTGCAGGGCCGCCGCCACCCGGCGGTCGCGCTCACGCCCGTAGGGCTCCACATCCCGGTTCCAGGCCACCAGCTCGGCGCCTGTCGCCGCAGCCAGCCGCGGCAGCTCCACAGCGGGATCACCCAGCAGCAGCAGCAGCCGACTGCCGGCCTCCCGCCAGCGGGCCGCCAGCTCCCTCAGGCTCTCAGCCAGGAACCACAACCGAGCCGGTGCCATGCCGGCGGCCTCCAGGATGCCGGGATCCAGCACGAAAACCCCGCTGAGTGCAGGCGTGGCGGCAGCGGCGGCAGCCAGGCCCAGGTTGTCGGCCAGGCGCAGGTCGCGCCGGTGCCAGAACAGCCCGCGCAGTGGCGCCATCAGAGCCCCAGCAGCTGCTTGGCCCGCAGCCAGGCGGTGACGCTCTTGCCATCGAGGTACTCCGTGCCGCTGGCCAGGGCCGCGTCCAGCTCGGCCGGCTCCAGCAGCAGCACCTCCAGGTCTTCGTCATCATCCCCGGCGGGGCGGTCGCTGAGCTCCTGCAGCTGCCGCGCCAGGAACAGGTGGATCACCTCATCGGAATAGCCGGGGCAGGGGAGCATCGCTCCCAGCGGATCCCACTGCCCGGCGCTGTATCCGGCCTCCTCCTGCAGTTCCCGTTGCATCGTGCTCAGGGGTGTTTCCCCGGGATCCAGGGTGCCGGCCGGGAATTCCAGCAGTCGGGTGGCCACGGCGAAACGGTACTGGCGCAGGATCACCACCCGGCCGTCATCGAGCAGCGGCACCGCCAGGGAGGCACCGGGGTGACGGATCACCCCGAAGGTGCCCTCCAGCCCCATCGGCAGTTCGATGCGGTTGAGCTCGAAGCGCAGCTTGCGCACATCCAGGGCGGCCACCGTTTCGAGATGACGCGACGGCTCGGGATCGGGCAGGGGCGCCATGGTGAAGGGGAAGGCGATCAGGCCAGCTTCGCCTGTCGGTGGTCACTCCGGCCAGCCGGGCCGGCCGGCCAGCCGTTGCGGAGCGGGCCCGTCGTGATGAGCGAGCAACAGCCCCAGCAGCGCGTCGGCAGCGGCAGCAGCGCCCGGTGGCCTCAGGCCCGGATCGATCGCGGCCAGCGGTGCCAGCACGAAGCTGCGCTCCAGCAACCGGGGGTGCGGAAGTTGCAGGCTGTCGCTGCCGGCCGTCAGTTCCCCCCACCAGAGCAGGTCGAGATCCAGGCTGCGGGGCCCCCAGCGCTGATCGCGCCGGCGCGCGAAGCGTTGCTCAAGATCCTGCAGCTCGGCCAGCAGCGCCGGGGCTGCAACCTCAGCCTGAACGAGCGCCGCCGCCGACAACTGCCGCACCAGCACAACCGCATTGAGGTAATCGGGTTGCCCCGGCGGTCCCCCGTCCGGGGCGGTGCGATGCAGCGGAGACCAGCACAGCGGAGCTCCCAGGGGCAGCAGCAGCGCGGTCAGCAGAGGGCGGACCGCCAGGAAGGTGGCCACCGGTTCGCCGGCGGGGCTGGGCAGGTTCGCGCCCAGTCCGATGGCCAGGGAGGCCGGCAGCCGTTCAGCGGGTTTCAGCCTTTGTAGCGGATCTGCAGACAGATCCGTTCCTTCTGGGAGGGAGCCAGGGCTCGGTGGAAACAGGAGGTGTCTTCAAAGAAGCCTGAACCCGCCGGGCCCTTGATCACCCTGGAGAGATCGGGGTAATACCGGTAAATCGTGGATTCAGCCTTTCGGGCGGTGGAGAGCAGGAAGCGGAGACTTTTTCTGCGGTGCGAACCCACGATCATTTCGTGAGCGCCACTGGTTTCATCGCAGTCTGTGAGGTAGAAAAAGCAATAGAGGAAGTTGTAGCCGTGCACGTCATAGTGGAAGGTGACCGTCTGAGCACTCTGTTCTCTGTACTCAACCGTTGCATCGGTGACCAGTGACGACTGCACCCGGGTTTCAATCCCGGTCAGCTGGCCGAGAAAGCTTCGGGCCACATGGATCATGTAGGGGTCGTTGGCCACATCGCGGGCCAGCTGGTCGAGCTCAGGGCTCTTGTAATCGAGGATCAGATATTTATCAGTCTGATCGCCGCTGTTGTGGGCGCGCGCCTCTTCCAGGCTGATCCTGTTGCGGGTGAGGCCTGCGTCAAACGAATCGGCGCGGGAGATCAGCTCATGAAAACGCTGCAGGGTCTCGGCGCTGAGCGCGAGCCCTTCGGAGGCCCCGTTCACCTTCAGATCACTCAACACCCTGCCCTGATCAAGGGTTGAACTGAGATGCATCGACCGGGCCTGCGATCGCAGCGGCTGCCGCTCGGGCGAGAGGGCGCGCAGCCATTTTTTCCGCGCCAGCCTCACGGAATAAAAACGGCCGAAGATGTACTCAAAAGCCCTGGAAGGCCTCATCGCCTTTCCGGCCAGTTGTTTCAGGCCGGCGGGACTCACGCTCGCAGCGCTCAGGGCCATAAGGGCATCAATGTGAAGCACAGGATTTTAGTCCGCTTTTCCCGCGGCGATCCGCACTCCGTTCCGAACGCCGGGGAACGGCTTCGGACACAAGATCTGGGGTTCCGTGCCGCTACTCACACTGGGACTGGTGGTTGGCCCCTAGCCTTGAAGCCTCCACCTGTCCCGTCCTCATGCGAACCCTGGTCAGGAACCTCGCCAGCACCCTGGCGCTGGAGCCGCCGCCGGCGCGACCTGAACCCGCCCCGGCGGTCTACACCACCGCCATCCGCTCGCAGGCAGACCTGCCGACGGCGCTGAGCGGCATCGTGTTGCTCAGCTGGCAGCTCGGTTACACCCTCCATCAGGAAACCCTGTATGCCGATGACGGCCACAGCGCCCGTTACCACGCCGATCACGCCGAGGTCGCTGTCGGACTGGCGGTGGACTGCAACGGCCGTCGTGGCACGGTGGCCCTGGCGGTGAGTGGGATGGACCCCGCCGAGACCCTGGAGTGCTTTGACGCCCTGGAGCGCGCGCTGTTCGGCGATTGCTGAGCCCATGTCCGCCACGACCTCAGCGCCGTGAGCGATCGGTTGCAGCTGTCTCAGGGAACAGGATCGATGCTGACCACGCCGGCATAACGCCCGTTGCTGTCCGGCATCCAGTAGCTGAGCTCGTCCTGCCAGAACACCCGGCCCGGCACCTGAGCGGTGGCCAGCTTGCTGCCGACCATCGCCGTGACCAGCTGACCCAGCTCAACAGGGCTGAGATCGGTCTTCAAATCATCGCCGGCGATCTTGATCAGTTCCGGCAGTCTCGGCAGGGTGGACGGCTGGACCAGCTTGCGGAACACCTCCTTCAGCACCAGCTTCTGGCGATCCATGCGGCCCAGATCCCCGAGTTCATCGTGGCGGAAACGGAGAAAGCCCTCCAGCGCTTCTCCCTTGAGCAGCTGGGGGCCGGGGTACAGATCGATGTACAGCCCCTGGCTGTTGTCCACGTAGTACATCCGCTTCTGCACATCCACCTCAACCCCTCCCATGGCATCGGCGAGGCGTTCGACGGCCTGAAGATTCAGCTTCAGATAGTTCTGCACCGGTGCCTGGATCAGCGCACCGATCTCGTCTTTGGCGGTATTCACGCCGCCGCTGGCATAGAGGGCATTCGCCTTGAGCACGCCGAAGGCCTCGGTTTCCACAAAGGTGTCCCGTGGCACCTGGGTGAGCTGCGTGGTGCCGTTCTTCACCTGCACGGTGAAGATCACGTCGGTGTTGTCAGCCACCCGGTCGGTGCCGAGCACCAGCACCTGCCGATCTCCCGTTGCGAACGGATTCACCAGGCCCACCAGGGACCCTGGGCCCTTCAGCAGCGCAGCCAGGCTCTCCCTGGCCAGATGGGGTAGGGGGCCGCCCAGCAGGAAGCCGGCGCAAACCCCAAGCACGAAGGGAACCACCGCTCTGCGGTGCTGGTTCGAGGCCGGCCTGGGAGCCTTGTTGCGGGCTGCTCGCTCGGGCTTGCTGACTTGCCGAGCGGGGCGCTGATCAGCTCGCAGGCGAGCGGGCCGGCTTCGTGACGAACGGGTTGGGCGAGGCCTGGCCTGGCTCATGGGGCTTCCTGACCGGCGCACCATAAGGAGCGGAACCCGGATCGGCCAGGGGCAACGGGCTGGGAGCAGACAGCTTCGAAACTGCTAGAGAGGAGCTGTTGCCAACCCTGAGATGGCCGGCGCTCCTGCGATGAACACCGGTGTGACCCAGGTGCTGGGGTTCAGCACCGCCGGCGATGCGGCCGATGGCCTGCTGTTCGGCTGGGACATCGCCAGCTTCCAGAACTGGGCCCTGATCTACCTGGGTGTTTCGTCGTTGGCCTTCGTGCTGGTGTGGGTGGTGGGCTACCTGCGCCGTTCAGGTTGATGGTGGCTCAGCATCCAGCAGGGTGAGCTGGCGCACCGGCGGCTCCTCGCTCACAAAGCCATAGGCCTCGAACACCTCCGGATCCGGGTGGGTGATGCGTTGCCCCTCCGGATGGCGTTCCAGCCGGAATCCTTCCCGGGCCATGCGTCGCATCAGCTCAGCCGACTCCTCAAACCGGGCCGCCATCGAGGCCAGGCTGGCGCAGTCGGCCGTCAGGCCGGTTTCCTTCCAGGTGAAATAAGCCATCGGGGAGAACCATCAGGGCAGCAGCACCAGCCCCAGCCCCACCAGAGCCAGGCTGGCAGCCCAGAAGCGGATCACAACCTGCTGTTCGTCCAGCCCGCCCAGCTCCACATGGTGATGGAGGGGGGCCATGCGGAACACGCGGCGGCCCTGGCCTGTGGCCGGATCCTTGGTGGCCTTGAACACGCTCACCTGCACGATCACCGACAGCGATTCGGCCAGGAACACCCCACCCATCAGCAGCAGGGGCCAGAGGCTGTTGGAGAGCAGCGCCACCGCCGCCAGGGCGGCCCCCATCGGCAGCGAACCGGTATCCCCCATGAACACCTGGGCCGGGTGGCGGTTGTGGGCCAGGAATCCCAGCCAGCAGCCGGCCATTGCCGCGCAGAACGCTGCCAGGGCGGGGTCACCGTCATGACCGCGCAGCATCAGTTGCAACCCCATGCCTGTGAAGACGATGGCGCCGCATCCCGCCGCCAGGCCGTCCAGCCCGTCGGTGAGATTGGTGGCATTGCTCTCGGCCAGAATCACGAACAGGCCGAGCGGCCAGATCAGCAGGCCAAGCGGCAGCACCCAGCCGAACGGCAGGGCGATGCTGCCGGCTCCAGCCGCACCCAGCCACTGCCCCTGCCAGGCCCAGACCAGAAACAGCACGGCGACCGCTGTCTGCAGCAGCAGTTTTCCCCGTGGCGTCAGCCCGGTGTTGGTGCGGCGCGTGAGACTGCGCCAGTCGTCGATGGCCCCGATCGCCAGCGTGGCCAGCGTGATCGCGGCCACAGCCAGCAGACGCTGATCGCGGGGACTGGTGAGGGCACCGATCAACACGCCCACCGGAACCACCAACAGGCCTCCCATGGTGGGGGTGCCGGCCTTGCTGCGGTGCGACTGCGGGCCTTCCTGGCGGATCACCTGCCCCAGCTTCAGGCTCTGCAGACGCGGAACCCCCCAGGCCAGGATTCCAGCCGATCCAAGCGCCGCCGCCAGAAAGGCCGGCGTGAGCAGTGAATTGGCCACCAGGACGTCACTGAGCAGACACGCTGCCAGCAGCAGCAGGCTCAACAGCAGCGGCGCCGCAGGGGAACCACCACCAGGAAACTGACGACCCACCGTTTCCGCCTTCCCGGCCTGGTTTCAATCCTCCCAGTCTTCCTCCGGCTGCTCGTCGGCCTGGTTGTAATCCTCCTTCTCGCCCATCAGTGCCGAAAGCTCCTCCTCCTCGACGGTGCTCACATCCGCGGTGGCCGTTTCCTCATCAGCCACCAGACGACCACTGGTTTCAAGCCAGCTGAGCAGATCGGGCTCATCGCGCAGCGGCAGCACCGGTGCCGGCTCATCGCGCATGTAGCGGGTGAGCGAGGGGTTCACACTGTCAAGGCGGCTGGGGCCGCTGGTGGCCAGAGTGCTCATGCGGGCGGAACGCGGCGGCGCCGTTGGCAATCCTCCATCATGCCACCGTGCATCCCAGGATGGGGTTGCCGTTGTTCAGGCTGATGCCGTCGTTCAAGCTCTGGAACCTGCTCGGCAGCTGGCTGCTCGCTTTCGCCCTGAGCGCGGCGTTGGTGGCAGCCGGCGAGCGCTGGCCCGCGCCGTTGCCGATCCGGCCCGCCCTGGTGTGGACTCTGGTGCTGCTGCCCCCCCTGCTGGTGGCCGCTGTGCTGCTGTGGCGCTGGCGGCAGGCGGCCGATGGGGGCCCAGCGGGTGACGGGGGAGAATCGGGCGGCCGAGTGGAGCAGATGCGTTGATGGGTCGGGCGAAGCGGGCCGTGCTGGCCTATTCGGGAGGTGTGGACACCAGTGTCTGCATCCCCTACCTCAGGAAGGAATGGGGGGTGGAGGAGGTGATCACCTTCGCCGCCGATCTGGGCCAGGGCGATGAGCTGGAACCCATCCGTCAGAAGGCGCTGGATTCCGGGGCCAGCCAGTCGATCGTGGCGGATCTGATCGACCCCTTCATCAGGGAGTTCGCCTTCCCGGCGATCCGTGCCAATGCCCTCTACCAGGGCCGCTACCCCCTCTCCACGGCTCTGGCACGCCCCCTGATCGCTCGCCGGCTGGTGGAGATCGCCCGGGAGGTCGGGGCCGATGCGGTGGCCCATGGCTGCACCGGCAAGGGCAACGACCAGGTTCGCTTCGATGTCACGATCGGAGCCCTGGCCCCCTGGCTCACCGTGCTCACTCCGGCGCGGGAGTGGGGAATGAGCCGTGAGCAGACCATCGCCTACGGCGAACGTTGTGGAATCCCCGCTCCGGTGAGCAAGGCCTCTCCCTATTCCATCGACCTCAACCTGCTGGGGCGCTCGATTGAGGCCGGACCGCTGGAGGATCCCGACCTCGAACCACCTGAGGAGGTCTATTCCCTCACCGTGAGTGTCGATGCCGCTCCCGACCAGCCCCAGCTGGTGGAGATCGGCTTTGAGAACGGCGATCCGGTGAGCCTCAACGGTGAGGCCCTCGATCCGGTGGCCATGATCCGGCAGGCCAATGCCCTGGCCGGGGCCCATGGGTTCGGCCGGCTCGACATGATCGAGGATCGGGTGGTGGGCATCAAGAGCCGCGAGATCTATGAAACGCCCGGCCTGTTGTTGTTGATCCGCGCCCACCAGGAACTGGAAAGTCTCACCCTGGCCGCTGATGTGCTGAGAACCAAGCGCCAGCTGGAACAGCAGTGGGCTGATCTGGTCTACCAGGGCCTCTGGTATGGCCCACTCAAGGAGGCGATTGACGGATTCATCGACCGCACCCAGAAAACGGTGAATGGCACGGTTCGGCTCAAGCTCCATAAAGGCAATGCCAGGGTGGTGGGCCGTCGCAGCACCACCCACAGCCTTTATGTGCCTGACATGGCCACCTACGGTGCCGATGACCGCTTTGACCACCGCGCCGCTGAAGGCTTCATCTACGTGTGGGGACTTCCTACCCGGCTCTGGGCAAGGCGTTCAGGCCGCCTGGATTGAGGAGTCAGCGTTGGCCTGCTCGGGCGGCTGCCCGAGGCCGAAGGCATGGCGCAGGGCCCGGCGCAGGCGCGGCCGGGCCGGGACTTCCGGTAACTGGAGTGGCCGCGGCGCAGGCTGAGCCTGCAGCGCCTTGAGCTGTTGCAGCTCATCGCTCAGCTGAGCGTTGTGATCCAGGATCGGCTGAAGACGCTGCCGGAACCTGTGCTCGAAGATCCGGGGGATGTCTTCCAGCAGCTCGTGAACAGCGGCCAGTTCGGCCCGGGCCTCCTGCAGCTCCAGCTCCAGCTCGTTGAGCGAACGGGAGCGCTGGGCCCAGGGAAACACCGAGCCTTTCCCCGGTGACCAGGCAGGCTCGGGGGATGCCCGCTGACCAGCCACCGGGAGGGGAGTCTCTGCCCGGGGCAACACGGGATCGAGGTTGATGTCCTGCTCCATGGCGGGACCCTACCGACCCGGACCGCTGATCACAAGGCTCTGCGGGTACGCAGCTCAGGCTCCGACAGGGGCCGTCTGAGGACCGGGTTCGCTGCTCACCATCGGCATGCTCCGGGGTGGAGGCATCGGGCCGTCCTGCTTCACCGTGAGATAGCGGATCACATCTTCCGAGAGGCGCATGGCCCGCTCCAGCGGAGCCACGTGCTGGCCATCGCCGTTGTGGTTGAGCTGCACGTAGATGCCCTCGCGGTGCTTGGCGATCGTGTAGGCCAGGCGGCGCTTGCCGCGCATCTGACAGTCGAGGACTTCACCGCCGGATTCCGTCACCAGCTGGCGGTACTTGTTGATGTGGGATTCAACCTCTTCCTCCGGGATGTCAGGCCGGAGGATGTACATCGTTTCGTAATAAGGCTGCGTCATGGTCGCCAGGGAGGTGCAGAAGGGATGCAGTAGTGGCAGCGGCCGGGGAGCGTATCTCGCCCGGCGACGGATTCATGACCCTATCGCAGCAGGCTGACCCGATCAGTACAGCTGCATGCGCACGGCTTCGGAAAGCGTGGGCAGGTCGGCATCCTTGCCGCGCAGGTTCTGGATCACCCCGAAGGCCACCAGCACGAGGGCGCCCAGGAACACGGTGTTGCTCAGCGTGCGGTAGGCGAAACCGCCGCCCAGCGGACTGAGCAACAGCTGGAACGCCATGCTCGCCAGGCTCACCAGCACCAGAACGATGTCGATCAGGATGGCCTGCAGCACGTTGAAACGGATTCCGTAGGGCACCCTTGGGTTGCGGACCACCGCCAGGTAGAGCACCAGGAACAGAACCAGCCCGCCGAAGGGCACCGCCTGCTCCAGCACAGCCAGGGGCAGGGCCGGAACGCTCAGCCATTGCAGGGCAGGGAACAGGCCGAACAGGGCACGGCCGAAGGGAATGGCATCGCTCCAGGGCAGCAGATAGGCCGCAGCTGCCAGGAGCCGTTGCCAGATCGGTGGGTCCTGCATGGGCAGCGATGAGGGAGCGTCCTGTCAGGCTAGTGGCGATTCCTGCCGGGCCTGCAGCAGGGCCTCAGCCGCGCCGGCCATCACGGCCACCGGCACCTCGGCCCGGCCGCTCCAGAGGCGCAGAGCCGCGGCTCCCTGTTGCACCAGCATCTCCAGACCATCAACGGTTCGGCAGCCGCGGGCCGCGGCTGCCTGCAGCAACCGACTGGGCCGGGGGACGTAGATCAGGTCGTACACGCAGCTGCCGGGTTGCAGGGCTTCCAGCTCGACAGCACCGAGCGGGCAGCGGCCGACGGCTGACGGATCGCTGGCTGAGGCCATCCCCACCGGGGTGGTGTTGACCACCAGGGCTGCCGCCTGCAGCGGGTCCACCAACCCCCCGGGGCTCCAGAGAGAGGTGTGGAGTTGGGGAGCCCAGGCCCGGCAGTCGCCGGCCAGGGCCTCAAGGGGCCCGGCGCGTCGTCCCGTCACGGTGATCCGCTCCAGCCCCAGCTCCACGAGAGCGGCCACCACGGCCCGGGCGCTGCCGCCGCAACCCAGCACCATCGCCTGTTTGCCGCGCCAGTCGTCGCCACGCAGAGGGGCCTGGAAGCCCTCCACGTCGGTGTTGGTGCCGTGCCAGCCACCCCCCTCCAGCGGTACCAGGGTGTTCACCGCCCCCAGCCGCTGTGCCAGGGGGCTGAGCGAGCGGCAGAACCGCACCACCGCCTGCTTGTGCGGGATGGTCACATTCAGCCCCCGGCACTCCAGGGCTTCCAGGCCAGCCAGCGCCTCCGCCAGCCGTGCGTTGCTCACCGGCAGGGCCAGAAACACCCAGTCGAGCCCCAGCTCCCGGAACGCCGCGTTCTGCATTCCCGGTGAGAGCGAATGACGCACCGGATCGCCGAGAACCCCGGCCAGCTGGGTGGTACCCGAGATGGGGGGATGGGGCTCAGCAGCCATGGCGGAGAACCGGAGGCAGCTCAGAACCGTAGGCGCCGGGGGCGGTCTGTTCGGGAACCACGCCTCGCCTGGCCAGGCCTTCACTGCAGAGGATGCAGGCACACAAGATTCACCGCCAGGGAGGTGGAACCCCATGGGAAAGGTCGTCGGCATTGACCTCGGCACCACGAACAGCTGCGTGTCCGTGATGGAGGGCGGCAAGCCCACCGTGATCGCCAACGCGGAAGGGTTCCGCACCACGCCCTCGGTTGTGGCTTACACCAAGAACCAGGACAAGCTGGTCGGTCAGATCGCCAAGCGCCAGGCGGTCATGAATCCCGAGAACACCTTCTATTCGGTGAAGCGCTTCATCGGCCGCCGCGTGGATGAGGTGAATGCCGAGTCGAAGGAGGTGAGTTATTCGGTGGAGAAATCGGGCTCGAACGTCAAGGTGAAGTGCCCGGTTCTGAGCAAGCAGTTCGCCCCCGAGGAGATTTCGGCGGAGGTTCTGCGCAAGCTGGCCGACGACGCCGGCAAGTACCTCGGCGAAACGGTCACCCAGGCGGTGATCACGGTTCCGGCCTACTTCAACGATTCCCAGCGGCAGGCCACCAAGGACGCCGGCAAGATCGCCGGCCTCGAGGTGCTGCGGATCATCAACGAGCCCACCGCCGCCGCATTGGCCTATGGCCTCGACCGCAAGAGCAATGAGCGGATCCTGGTGTTCGACCTCGGCGGCGGCACCTTCGACGTGTCGGTGCTGGAAGTGGGCGACGGGGTGTTTGAAGTGCTCTCCACCTCCGGCGACACCCACCTGGGCGGTGACGACTTCGACAAGGTGATCGTGGATCACCTGGCCGACACCTTCAAGGCCAATGAAGGCATCGATCTCAGGGCCGACAAGCAGGCCCTGCAGCGGCTCACCGAGGCCGCGGAAAAGGCCAAGATCGAGCTGTCCAGCGCCACCCAGAGCGAAATCAACCTGCCGTTCATCACGGCCACTCCTGAAGGGCCCAAGCACCTCGACCTCACCCTCACCCGCGCCCGGTTCGAGGAGCTGGCCTCCCGGTTGATCGACCGCTGCCGCGTGCCGGTTGAGCAGGCTCTCAAGGACGCCAAGCTCTCCTCCTCCGAGCTCGATGAAGTGGTGATGGTGGGTGGATCCACCCGCATCCCGGCTGTGCTCGAGCTGGTGAAGCGGATCACCGGCAAGGATCCCAACCAGACCGTCAACCCGGATGAGGTGGTGGCGGTCGGTGCCGCGATTCAGGGCGGCGTGCTGGCCGGTGAGGTGAAGGACATCCTGCTGTTGGACGTCACACCGCTGTCCCTCGGTGTGGAGACCCTCGGTGGGGTGATGACCAAGATGATTCCCCGCAACACCACGATCCCCACCAAGAAGTCGGAGACCTACTCCACCGCCGTGGATGGCCAGACCAACGTGGAAATCCATGTGCTCCAGGGTGAGCGCGAGATGGCCAGCGACAACAAGTCGCTCGGCACCTTCCGCCTCGATGGCATCCCCCCCGCTCCCCGGGGCGTTCCCCAGATCGAGGTCACCTTCGACATCGACGCCAACGGGATCCTCAGTGTGACGGCCAAGGACAAGGGAAGCGGCAAGGAGCAGAGCATCTCGATCACCGGCGCCTCCACCCTCAGTGACAATGAGGTGGAGAAGATGGTGAAGGACGCCGAGGCCAACGCCTCGGCCGATAAGGAGAAGCGCGAGCGGATCGATCTCAAGAACCAGGCCGAGACTCTGATCTATCAGGCTGAAAAACAGCTCGGTGAGCTCGGCGACAAGGTCGGCGCCGCCGATAAGGCCAAAGTGGAGGATTCCAGCAAGAAGCTCAAGGAAGCGTTGGAGAAGGAAGACTTCGCCACGATCAAGAGTGAGCTTGAAATCCTGCAGCAGGCCCTCTATGCCGCCGGTGCCGCCGTGTATCAGCAGGCTTCCGGGGCTGAAGCCGCAGCGGGCGGCGGTGCTCCCGGCGGCAACGGATCCTCCGGCTCAGCCTCCGGCAGCGACGATGTGATCGACGCTGAATTCACCGAAAGCAAGTGAGCTGACGCCCCCTGCCCCCGGAACCCACCGGGGGGCAGGGGGCGGGGATTCAGGGGCTGATTCTGGCCACGGCGGCCTTCGATTTCTCCACCACGGCGGGGGGCATGGTCACATAGCCCAGTTCAGGAGCCAGCGCCTGGTTCGGCTCTGACAGCATGGTGTTGAACACCTTCCTGAGCAGGTCGGTCTTCTCGCCGTTCCCCGTTTCGTAAGCCAGGAGCCAGGTGAAGGTGACGATCGGGTAGCCCTTGGCTGGATTGGGGTTTCCACCGATCAGATCAGGGCCCAGATCAATCGAGGCCAGGGCTTCGCTCTCGGTTTCATTGGTGGGCTTCACGATCTCACCGGATCCGTTCTGCAGAGCGGCTGCCTGCAGGGTGCCTTTCACGTAGGCCACCTCCACGTAGCCAAGGCCGCCCTCGAGCTGGTTGAGCTGGGCCGCGACCCCTTCATTCCCCTTGGCACCCACGCCGGTGGGCCATTTGACGGATTTGTCGGCACCGGGGCCCGAATTCCACTCCGGGCTGATGGCTGCCAGGTGGTTGGTGAAGTTGTAGGTGGTGCCGGAGCCGTCGGAGCGGTGAACGATGGTGATCGCCTTGTCGCTGCAGCCCAGCTCCTTGTAGTTGGTAATCCGGCCCAGGAAGACGCCAGCCAGCTGAGCCTGGGTGAGCTGCAGCTCGCAACCGGGGTTGTTGTAGGCGACCGCGATCGCCCCGGCCGTCATCGGGATCTGCAGCACTCCCCGCGGCACCTTGGCGATCGCGTCAGCCTTCATCGGCGCGTCGGATGCTCCGAACTCCACCGTGTTGGCAATGAACTGGCGCACCCCCGCGCCGGAGCCCACCGACTGGTAATTCACATTGATGCCTTCGCCGCTCATGTCCTTGAACCAGCGCTGATAGATGGCGGCCGGGAAGGAGGCCCCGGCCCCGTTCAGGGTGCCGGTGGGCCCGTTGCCGCTCCCGCCGCCGCCGCCGCAGGCGGCCAGTGAGAGCGAAAGGCCCGAGAGGGCCAGGGCGGCGGCGGTGCGGCGGGGCAGGCCGGAAAGCAGCATCATGTCCTTGGTGGCGATGAGGGGAGGCAACGACCTCACCCCTGCGACCGTACGCATGGAGCTTGCTGTTCGGCCATAACACTCCCTTAACGAGGCGACGCCTCTTGCTCCACCCGGGCCCGCACCCACTCAGCGCTGGCCGGGGCCAGTAGCACCCCGTTGCGGTAATGCCCGCCGGCGAGCAGAAGCCCCGGCTCCAACTGCTCCAGCAGCGGGGCCGGGCGACCGACCGGCCTGGCTCGATAGCCCTGCCAGTGCCGCACCACCTGGGCTCTCTCCAGCCAGCCCAGCCCGGCATCGCTCCAGCGGCGCAGGACTGCCAGCTGATCGGCATCCGCCTGTTCGCCCGGTTCCAGGGTGGCCCCCAGCCAGAGGTCCCGGCCTCCTGGGCGATCAGGCCTGGGGACCAGGTTCTGTCCGCGCCACACCACCACCCCTGGCCAGGTCCAGGCGGGGGGTGTGGTGAGCCGCAGCTCCAGGGCCTGGCCGAGCACGGGGCTGAGTGGCAACCGGTGACCCAGGTCCTGCAGCAGAGTGCTGCAGGACAACCCCGCCGTGAGCACCAGCCAGGGCGAATCGGCCAGGGTTTCGCCGCGGTCGCCCAGCAGCCGCCAGTGGTGGTGGTCTTTCCTGCGGATCGCCGTCACCCGGCTCATCAGGCACTGCAGACCGGCACGGCGGGCGTCATCCAGCAAGGCCGTCATCGCGGCTCCGGGATCCAGTTGTCCATCCTCCGGTGAGATCAGACCTCCCCGGGCCGCGGCCGGCAGGCAGGGCTCCAGGGCATCCAGCCGATCCCGGTCCCACCACTCGAGCGGCAGCCCCATGGCCTGCCGCTCAACCACCAACCGTTGCAGGCGCGTCAGCTGCTCTTCATCCTCCGCCAGCCACAGCAGGCCCCGGCGGCGCGGCAGCTCCAGCCCCTGCTGTTCAAGCAGGGGAAGCCAGTGCTGCCACAGCTCAAGGCTGCGCTGGCGCAGCAGCCAGGCGCGGCCCCGGTTGCGATGGAACACCCGGGCCATCAGCACGCCCAGGGCCGCGGAGCTGCCGCGGGCCTGATCGGTGCCGGCGGCGCAGGGGTCAGGCGACGGATCCACCAGCAGCACCCGGTGCCCGCTGCGCTGCAGCAGCCAGGCGCAGCAGAGACCCACGATGCCCGCCCCCACGACCAGCACCGACTGAGGTGCAGCCCCGGTCGGTGCTGGTGGCGGGGCGGCGGCCAGGGGGATCAGACCTGCTTCAGGTCGGCCTGAACCTGCGCCGGCAGGATCTGGGCATATTTGCCGAAGCCGCTGGCGACGGAGATATAAGCCTTCTGAAGCTGACCGGCATCCTGCAGCCGGGCCGCTTCATCCAGCTGGGCCATGGCGGTCTTGAGCTGAACAGCCAGCTTCTCGGCCTCGGGCCGCTCGGCAGGCAGAAGTCGCTTGTTGATGTAAAGCATCTGACGGCCCACTTCCTGCATCGGGCCGTGAATCAGGTTGCGGGTGAACACCCAGTCTCTGCCGTTCACCAGGGAGGCGAGTTCGGGCAGCCGATTCCTGGCGGCCAGGAAACCTTCGGCCTGACGCTCGATGTAGGCGATGTCCTCGGGGCTGTAGCTGGGCGCCTTGGCCTTGGCGTTGCTGCAGGCGCTCAGACCGAAGCAGAGCACACCGGCCAGAACCAGCAGGGCCACGCGACGCAGGAGTTGCTGCAGGGCGGGGAATGGGGCAGTCATCGAGACCGGTGGCGGATCGTGGCGGCGACTTTATCGGGGCCCGGGCTGGCCGCGCCAGACCGGCGTTGCTACCCATTGATTTTGGGCAGGCATCGGCCGATGGGGTCCTCAGCAACGGCGATCCTGCAGCTGATCTGTCCGGATCGTCCCGCCCTTGTGAGCGAGCTGTCGGGCTGGGTGGCGACCCATGGCGGCAACATCCGCCATGCCGACCACCACACCGATGCCGGAGCGGGTCTGTTCCTCAGCCGCATCGAATGGGAGATGCAGGGGTTCGACCTGCCTCGCCCGGCGATCCCACCGGCCGTGTCCGCCCTGGCGGAGCGGCTCGGGGGCCATGGACAGGTGCATTTCTCCGATGCCATCCCCCGGGTGGCGATCTTCGTGAGCAAGCAGGAGCATGGCCTGCTCGATCTGCTCTGGCGCACCCGTGCCGGTGAGCTGCCGATGAGCGTGCCCCTGGTGGTGTCGAACCACCCCGGACTGCGGCTGGTGGCGGAGGGCTTCGGGGCCCGCTACGTGCACACCCCTGTGGAGGGGGCGAGCCGGGAACAGCTGGAACGCACCCAGCTGGACCTGCTGGCCGAGCACGGTATCGAGCTGGTGGTGCTGGCCAAATACATGCAGGTGCTGAGCGGCGCCTTCCTCAGCCGCTTCAGGGGCGACACCGGCCGCGGCTTTCCGGTGATCAACATTCACCATTCCTTTCTGCCGGCCTTCAAGGGCGCCCAGCCCTACCAGCGCGCCTGGGAGCGCGGGGTGAAGCTGATCGGCGCCACGGCCCATTACGTCACCGAGCAGCTGGATGACGGGCCGATCATCCAGCAATCGACGGTGCCGGTGAGCCATCGCGACGAAGTCGAGGATCTGGTCCGTAAGGGCCGTGACTGCGAACGGCTGGCTCTGTCCCGGGCTGTGCGCCTCCACCTGCGCCGACAGGTGATGGTGTATCGGGGGCGTACGGCGGTCTTCGACTGAACGACGCCAGCTTTCACGGGGGAGCAACTGGAGGGCCGGACTGTGCCAGCGCCTCCTGAAGGTGTCGGGCCAGAGTGCTCTGCGGGAGTGGGCCGTCCAGGTGCTGCCAGGGCAGCACCCGCCTGCCGTCCCAGTCGGCGTGGATCACCTCCTGCCAGGCGGGCAGTTCATGGCTCAGCTCCCGGTAGGCACGCTTCCAGCTGCCCAGGCTCTCGCGGCCTCCCCGGACGGCGGCGATCACCGCTGCCAGGCGCCTGTCGCTGCGGGACAGCAGTGCCTGGATCACACTCCATCCATAGCTCTCGGGGCGCAGTTCGATGCCGCGGGGTCGGAGCCGCCTGGCCAGCAGCTTCAGGTGCCTCTCGGCCGCCGGACGCACCCCCTGCCATTGAAACGGGGTGTGGGCCTTGGGCACAAACGTGCTCACCCCCAGGCTGAGGCGCAGGCCGGGAGTGCCCTTCTTCAGGGCCAGCAGCAGTTCCACAGTGGCCTCCACGTCGGCCTCCTCTTCCGTGGGCAGGCCCACCATCCCGTAGAGCTTCAGACCCGTGAGTCCGCCCTCTCTGGCATGGCGGGCGGCGGCATGGATCTCCTCGGTGGCCAGCTTCTTGTTCACAACTCCGCGCAGACGTTCGCTGCCGCTCTCGATCGCGATCGTGAGCGACTGACTGCCGCGCCGGGCCAGGATCCGCCCCAGTTCCGGGGTCACGGTGGCGGCCCGCACCGAGCTCACGCTCACCCGAGTGTTCTCGAAACGGTCCTGATCCAGCCAGGCCAGCAGCTCGCCGAACTGGGGGTGCTGGGTGACGGAGGCGCCGAGCAGGCCGAGGCGCTGGGTGGCGGCCAGGCCCTTCTCCACCGCCGGGATCAGGCCGTCGTCGAGGCTGGCGGTTCGGAACGGCAGGGTGAGGTAGCTGGCCAGGCAGAAGCGGCACAGCTCCGGGCAGCTGCGCACCACTTCCACCATGTGGATCGACGGCCAGGCCGCCTCGGGCGTGATCACGGTGGAGTGGCTGAGGGTGTTGCCGCGCCAGGTCTGCTTGGCCACCGTGGCCGGAATGCCGTGTTCTGTTGGCTCGACGCCTAACAGCCAGCCCTCGGAGCCATAGCGGGGGGCATACAGCGCCGGCACGTACACCCCGGGCACAGCCGCCAGCCGCCGCAGCCGCTCCGCCCGTGAGGCACCGCGGCAGTCCTGCAGCGCGTCGATGAAGGCCGGCAGCAGCAGCTCGCCGTCGCCCAGCAGCACCGCATCGAGGAACGGCGCCAGCGGCTCGGGGTTGGCCGTGAGCACCGGCCCGCCGCCGAACACGATCGGATCGGCGTCGCCCCGCTCGGTGGCCCACAGGGGAATGCGCTGCCGCTCCAGCAGATCGAGCAGCACCGGCCCATCCAGCTCCCAGCTCAGCGACAGGCCGAAGAGATCCAGCCCGCCGCTGCGCTGGCCGCGATGCGGCGGATCGCCGCGATCGGTGAACAGGCGCCGCACGTCGACATCGGCGCGACGGGCCAGCGTGGCCCACACCACCTGGTAGCCGAGGCTGGTGATGCCCACGCTGTAGGTGCTGGGGAAGGCGAGCACGGCCCGCAGCGCGCCGGCCTCCGGCACGGCGGGCTCAAACAGCAGGGTCTCCTGGTTCAGGGCTCACGGATGGGGGGTGGGTCCAGCGTCTCACTGTGCTGGCCGGGGTGCAGCTGGGGTCGCAGCGGCACCGACCTGGGCTGTGGGCCAGGAGGGCTGCCGCACGGGTCGGTGGCTGACGCCGGCGCCAGCCGCAGCAGCCGCTCGAACAGGGAGTCGCGGGCCAGCAGCCGCGCCACCAGCGTGCTCCCCAGGCAGGCGCTCAGCACCGGCTTGAGCAGCAGCCACTGCTTGCTGAGGGCGAACACCAGGAACAGGGCGGTGATCGGGGTGCGGGCCGTGGCGGCCAGGAAGGCGCCCATGCCGGCGAAAACGGCCGTGTCCGGTGCCGGCATGCCGGTGAGTTCCACCAGTTCCACCGCCACCAGCCCGAGGGCGCCGCCGAGGGTCAGCATCGGCGCGAACAGGCCACCCGGAGCACCCACCGCCGCCGCCAGGCTCGTGCTCAGGAACAGCACGGCGGCCACGCCCAGGGCCATCCCCACATCGATCTCGCCGGTGGCCACGGCCAGCCGGATGCCGGCTTCGTTGACGAAGGCATCGGGCAGCAGCGCGTCGGAGCACCCCAGCACGGCCCCCGTCAGGGCCAGCTTCACGGCCAGCGGCTGCCGCCAGCGGTTGCTCAGCGCCTGGAGCTGCACCAGCAGGCGGCAGTAGGCCTCGGCCACCAGGGCGACCAGGCCACCGAGACCGAAGAGCAGCAGCAGATCGAGCGGCAGCACATGCACGTAGACATTGATGCTGCGCTTCAGCTCCAGGGCGCCGGTGCGCAGCAGAGGCGTCGCGTCGACGCCCAGCCCCACCAGGGCCAGCAGGTCGCCCCAGATGTCGGCCCAGAAGGTCACGGCCAGCACGATCAGCATGACCATCGGCCTGGCACCGCGCAGCAGGGCTTCCATCGCGTAGAAGAATCCGCCGATCGGCGCGTTGAACACAGCAGCGATGCCGGCGCCGCCCCCGGCCGCCACGATCACCCGCGTGAAGGCCTTGGGTGCCTGCAGCAACCGGGCCAGGCTCCAGCCCATGGAGCTGCCCATCTGGATCGAGGGACCGGACGGGCCGAGCGGGAAGCCGCTGCCGATGGCGGCGATGCCGGCCAGCAGCTTCACCAGGGCCACGCGCAGGCCGATCGGCACGCCGCGCTTGCGCAGGAACAGCATCACCTGGGTGATGCCGGAGCCGGCGGCTGCCGGAGCCAGACCCGAGATCAGCAGGCCCGCCGCCAGTCCGCCTGCGGCCCCAGCGCCGGGAAGCACCAGCCAGTCCGGCGCCCGGCTCAGCAGTCGGATGCGCCAGCTGCCGACCGCATCGATGCCGAGCTTGAACAGCAGCACCGCGCTGGTGGCGGCCAGGCCGGTGCAGGCCAGGGCCAGGCCCACGGCCAGCCAGCGCTGAGCCAGCAGCTGGCGCAGAGCCAGCTGCTGCTGCCAGTCGCGCGGATTCCGGGCCTGATTGCCGTTGCCGATCACCGCCGGCCCGTCACACCTCGGCCAGCACCCTGGCCTCCTCCTCCACGCTCACCACCCGACCCTCATCCTCGAAGCCCTCGATCTGATCGAAGTTGAGGTAGCGGTAGAGCTCGTCGCCGTAGGGGTCGATCTTCTCGGCCGCGATCGCCAGGTACTCCTCCTTGCTGGGGATGCGGCCCAGCTGGGCGCACACCGCCGCCAGTTCGGCGCTGCCCAGATACACCTGGGCGCCGTTGCCGAGGCGGTTGTTGAAGTTGCGGGTGCTGGTGGAGAACACGGTGGTGTTGTCGTCCAC
>JAYKHC010000023.1:0-14299 GCA_035285465.1 Cyanobacteriota bacterium | reverse complement strand
AGGCCGTGGCCCAGCTGGGCGCCCCTGGGGCCTTGGTGTCCATCCAGGACCTGCGGCGCCCCGCCAGCCCCGAGGCGGTGGAGGCCCTGGTGGTGTCTCAGACTCAGGGAGCTCCTGAGTTGCTGCGCCACGACTACCGCGCCTCCCTGAACGCGGCCTTCACCGTGGCGGAGGTGCAGGAGCAACTGAAGTGCGCGGTCTTGGCGCACGCCTGCTTGACTGGTCTTCAGGTGGCACCGCGGCAGGAGCGCTACCTGGAGGTGTCGGGGCGGCTGGGTTAGGCGTCGTCTTGCTCGATGACCAACAGGAGCCCCGCCATGATCGACAGATTTTTCAGCAACTGAATCCGCTCTGCCGCATCGCCGGCGTTGCCGTGGAACAGCAGGGTTGTGGGGATCAGAAAGATCAGCAGCAGCACCGCCCCCAGGCGGGATCGCCAGCCGCTCATCACCAACGCAGAGCCCGCTGCCATCAGCAGCATGGAGGCCACCACCAAGGCAGGGGCCAAGGGCAGTCCCTTGGCCGCAATCGCGCCCGCCGTTTCGGCAAAGCCCCCGAACTTTCCAATCACCGCATTGATGAAGACCAGGCAGAGAAGAACCCTGGCGATGCGGTTCAACAGGGAAAGCCTAGAGCTCGACGATGATGATACGGATGAAGTCATGATTTGTCAGCACTATCGGTTTTTAGGTTGGTCTTCGGCTGTCTAGCACTGTGCAATGGCGCTGTTCCTGCTCCACATGCTTTGTAACCGGAGCCTTGATTGAGTGCTTTGATCATCAGCTTGCCTGGAGCTGATTTTCATTGTTTTCGGTTGTTCCCCAAGATGGTCGCCGGGCTTCAGAGCAGGCAGCATGGGATGTTTCGATAGGCCCTGGCGTGGTCGAGCCCTTTTTGGATCCACGCAAGCCAAGGCGTCACCGCTGGCGTTGGGCGGCACTAGTGGCTTTCGGTCTTGCGGTGACGCTGTTTTGGGGCAGCGGCTTTCAGGGTTGGAGCTCCGCTACCGCCCCTGCCCAATCGAGCCCAGCGCCCTCCAGCCGACTGGAGCCCTTCGGGCGGGGGGCCGATCCTCTGGCTCCTGGGGTGTTGCAGCTGGGTGCCTATCTGACCGTGATTGATGACATCAATCTGCTGGGGAATCAGTTTGGGGCTGAATTGTTTCTCTGGACCCGCTGGGCCGGATCCGCTGCAACCAATCCCAGTGATCGCCTCACTGTTCTCAACGCACCTAGTAATAATGATATCGATCGCTTTGAGCTGCTGGAACGGCGTCAGCTGGGCGCAGTCAGCTGGAGCCTCTACAAGGTGCGCTGCCAAGTGGCGATGCCTTGGCGGTTAAATGATTATCCGTTGGATCGCCATCACCTGCAGATTAAAATAGGTCTTGAAAATCCGCTAACTGAGGGTGTCACTTTAAAAGTTGACAAGGCTCAATCCTATATTGACCCCGACTTCATCCTCTATGACTGGAGCATTTCGCCCCTGAGAATTGACGTCTCTAGTATCAGTATTAAGGGACGTCTTGGGCTGCCAGGTCAAGGTGATCATGAAGTCTCTTCTAGACCGGTCGTTGATCTTTCCCTTGTGATTCGTCGGCGAAGTGAGTTAGCACTTTGGTCCAGCTTTTTGGGAAATTTCCTGGCCATTGGGCTTTGTATTCTTGCACTGATAATTAGGGAAAGTCGCGATGATCTCATTCTTGGAGCTGTTTTTTCTGCCGCCGGTAATTCTATCTATTTGGCCCAGCTTTTGCCGGCTTCTGCCCTTTCGGGTTTTGCGGGGCAATTTCAAGTGATCATTTATGTGGGCATCGTTTATGTTGTGATAGCCGATGAGTTGCTGGATCGTGTGTTCTCTTCTCAGGCCGAATCAGTGCTGCGCTACCTGCGCCCCGTTTTGTTGCCCAGCTACGTGCTTGCCACTATAGTTTCGGTCTATCAAGTATTGCCCTCTAATTTGTATTCCTGATCCATTCTCCTGGTCATGAAGCGATCCCCCCTCTTGCCCGAGCTTCTGTCAGTTGGGTTGTCCTTGTTGGCTTTGGGTTTTGGAGCTCTGCTGATCCGCGCCAAACTCCAAGATCGTCCCAGTATCAAGGATGATCTTGTGCTTACGGTGGATGAGCAACGTGCCTTGCCGGACGATGTGATGCCGGTGGTGTTATTGCAGCGTCCTTGGAATGATGAAAACTCCCTGCCTTTTTTAATGTTAAAGCTTGTTTTGTCGCGAAGCGGAGAGAAGTATGCCTTAGGTTATGGAGAGACGGTGATGGACACCAAGGATTCCCTTCAGCACATTGCCGCCTCCAAGGGGCTGTCTGCTGGTAATCCCACCGGGCTCAGTGTTGGACTGTTTGGTGCCATCGACGTCTTTAAGCCCGATGTTCTCCGCCTGCCCACCCCTGTTGACGGAGGCTTGCTTGGCCTGCGCTTCTCGTGCATCAACGTGCGGCATGGGGATCGTTTCAAGGCGGTGAAATCAGTTTCCGAGCTCAAGTCCTATCTGGCCGTCCAGGCGCGCGGTTTCAGCGACGTCCGCGTGCTCGTTGGCAGTGGTCTACCAACTTATGAAACTGCTGGTCGCTCCTATCTGAACTTATTGGACCAGGGGCGTGTTGATTATCTACCTCGTGGTCTGGCCAATTTAGAAGAAGAATGTGGGCCGAGGGCTGCCCAGTTGGGCTATGGCAATGTCATGGTTGACCCCCATCTGTTGATCGCCTACCCCAATGCCTTTGTCTTCGTCATCAACCCCGACAATCAGCGTCTGAAATTGGCCCTGGAGCGAGGGCTCGCCCGCGCCATGGCGGATGGCAGCCAGCGGCGCCTCTTGCAGCAGCGTTTTTTCACGCCCTGGCTCAAGCAGACCCTGCGCCTGCGGGATCGGCGTTTGTTGGTGTTGTCCACCCCGGAAACGGAGGCCTTGCTTCGGCAAACGCCCCGATCGGCCTGGTTGGTTCCCTGGGATCGGTTGCCCCGCTCCGATGCCACCCCCCTGCCTGCGGCCGTGCTGTGTCAGGAATCTTTCTTTGCCCCGCTTTGCTGAGCTGACCCTGCCTGGCAGGCTTGTCCGATGACCACCAGAACCACCACCAGCACCACCCCTCCCGAACTGGCGGCCCTGGCCGAGGCGGTGGGCCGCCGCCGCAATTTTGCGATTATCTCCCACCCGGATGCGGGCAAGACCACGCTCACCGAGAAACTGCTGCTCTACGGGGGAGCGATCCAGCAGGCCGGTGCGGTGAAGGCCAAGGGGGAGCAGCGCAAGGTGACCTCCGACTGGATGGAGCTCGAGAAGCAGCGCGGCATCTCGATCACCTCCACCGTGCTCCAGTTCGACTACGGCGCCAGCACGATCAACCTGCTCGATACCCCCGGCCACCAGGACTTCTCCGAAGACACCTACCGCACCCTGGCCGCCGCGGACAACGCGGTGATGCTTGAGGACGCCGCCAAGGGCCTCGAACCCCAGACCCGCAAGCTGTTCGAGGTCTGCCGGATGCGCCGCATCCCGATCTTCACCTTCATCAACAAGATGGATCGGCCGGGGCGAGAACCTCTGGAGTTGCTCGACGAAATTGAGCAGGACCTCGGACTGCCCTGCTGGCCGGTGAACTGGCCGATCGGCAGCGGTGAGCGCTTCCGCGGTGTGATCGACCGTCGCAGCCGCGACGTGATTCTGTTCGGACGCGCCGAACGGGGTCGAGCCAGTGCAGAACAGCGGCTGCCGGTGGCGGAGGCCCGCGACGACGGCGCTGTGGAGGCCGAGCTTCTGGATCAGGCCCTCGAGGAGCTCGATCTGCTGGAGGGAGCCGGCGCCGATCTCGACCTCGGACGGGTGCACGACGGGGAGCTGAGTCCGGTGTTCTTCGGCTCAGCGATGACCAATTTCGGTGTGCGGCCCTTTCTTGATGCTTTTCTGGAGCTGGCCCAGCAGCCGATTCCCAGGCCCAGCAGCGCCGGCCTGATCCATCCTGTGTCGCCGGGTTTCAGTGGTTTCGTGTTCAAACTGCAGGCCAACATGGACCCGCGTCATCGTGATCGGGTGGCCTTTGTGCGCGTCTGCAGCGGACAGTTTGAAAAGGACATGACCGTGCAGCATGCCCGGACCGGCCGGACGATTCGCCTGTCGAGGCCTCAGAAGCTGTTCGGCCAGGACCGGGAGGTGGTGGAGGAGGCCTACCCCGGAGATGTGATCGGCCTGAACAACCCTGGCGTGTTCGCGATCGGCGACACCATCTATTCAGGCCCCAGACTGGAATACGAGGGCATTCCTTGCTTCAGCCCTGAAATCTTTGCCTGGCTGCGCAACCCCAACCCCTCGTCCTTCAAAACGTTCCGCAAGGGCGTCAACGAACTGCGTGAAGAAGGAGCGGTGCAGATTCTGTATGACACCGATGAGAGCAAGCGCGATCCGATCCTGGCGGCGGTGGGGCAGCTTCAGCTCGAGGTGGTGCAGTACAGGCTTGAACACGAATACGGCGTCAAGACCCGCATCGAACCCCTTGGTTTCACCGTGGCTCGCTGGGTTCTGGGTGGCTGGCCTGCCCTTGAGGCGGTGGGACGGATCTTCAACTGCAAAACGGTGCGCGACAGCTGGAACCGTCCGGTTCTGTTGTTCAAGAACGACTGGAATCTCACCCAGCTCCTGGATGACCGTCCCGAGCTGGAACTCTCCTCGGTGGCGCCGGTGGTGAGTGGTGTCGAACCGATCAGCCTCTGATCTGCCCCTGCTCATCGGATCCTCCCTGTTTCAGCACGGGTTCGCCCACGACCGGGTTCGGGCCGCGCCATGATGAAATGTAAAGAAGGGTCACACCCATGTCGCGGCAGCACTGGCTGGTGCGCCCCCGCCAGGACGGGGGATGCGATTACGTGAGTTTTCAGACCACCGCTTCCGCCGGCGTCATCGAGATGCGCGAAGGCAGCCATCTTCCTCCCCAGATGCCTCTGCTGAAACGTCGCCATCGCCTGGCGGCCGACGAGGCGGAACTGCGCCGCAGCCAGCTCCAGCTGATCGGTGGCTATCACTGCAGTGAGCCCCTGTTCTGATCCGGGTTTCGCTCCTAGGCTTGGCCTCATGACCCAGACTCCCGACTCCAGTCCCTACGAGCGTTTGGGTGTTCAGCCCGACGCCAGTTTCGACGTCGTGCAGGCAGCAAAGCAGGCCCGCCTCGCCGAAACAGGTGATGATCCGCTCGCCAGGGCGAAGGTCGAAGCGGCCTACGACGCCGTGCTGATGGAGCGGCTCAAGGATCGACAGCAGGGCAAGGTGAGCACCGCGGCCCGCTCGGCCTCCCAGCGTGAGCAGATCACACCGCCCCCCCGGCCGGCAGCCCTGCCCACCCTGCCGCAGGTGACCCTGCCGAAACTGGGGTCTCCCGCCCTCGCCTGGCCTGAACTGGGCCTGACTGAGGGCTTCGGGCTCTGGTTCCCCCTCGCTGGCATCGGCGGGCTCACCCTGCTGGCGCTTCTGCTGCCGCAGGCGCCCGGCGATCTGCTGCTGTCCCTGGCCGTCCTGGCCTCGGTGGTGAGCCTGCAGCGCCGCAGCGGTCGCTTTCTCGCCGCTGCCGGCTGGAGCCTGGCGCTGCTGGTGGTGGGTCTGGTGAGCGGAGCTCTGCTGGTTTCCGCCCTCAGCACAGCCTGGCCATCCGGAGATTTTGCCCTCACCCGGCTTCAGGTGGAGAGCCTGCCGGCATTCCTGCTGCTGCTGGCCGGTGCGTTGCTGATCGGTTGAACCGGGGGAATCGGCAGACCCCGCTTCCGAGCGCTCAAGGACGCCTGGGATCCGACTCGTACTCGATGACGTAAGCCACCGGACGAGCGGCCTTCACCCCCTTGAGCAGGCGTGCGTCGTTGGGGTAATCGTTCCAGGTGGCCTGATCACCGGAGCCAGCGACCACGAAGTAATGGCCATAGTCTTCGATCTCCTCGAGGTTGTTCGGCTTGCCGGGGGCCCAGCTCTCCTCCCCAAGCGGTTCCTGGGTCACCCACCCCCAGCCGGCGGCGGGCTCCTGCACCTGGTGGCGCCGCTGCACAAGCCCGATCCAGGGCCCCACCGCATCCGCCTGACCCTGGCGGAGGCTGGTGGTCCAGAACTGGGGCTTGCCGGCGATCAGGCTCCACACGAACCGGTTTTCCTGTTTCGTGTTCACAACGGCCAGATACCCTCCCCGGGCCTTCGCGGCGGCTCGGGCTTCCACCCAGGTGATGCCTCCGGGCACGGCCACCACTTCATACCTGTGGCCATTCCCCGTCCAGCGAACCGGCAACGGTTGGCCGTGACCCGGGATGGGACTCGCCGACAGCAGCAACGCCGCTGCGGCCAGGGTCGGCAGTCTGAGGCCCAGGCGCGAACGAAGGGACGTGACCGGCATCCTCAGGTCTTCAGATCTCTGCTGCGACCGTAGCCAGGAGACACCAAGGCGCAATCAGGCGCTGGAGGGGCTGAGTTCAGCGATCAGCTCAGCCAGTTCAGCGGCCTTCACCTCGTACACCTCATTGCAGAAATGACAGGTGAGTTCTGCACGACCATCCTCCCGGAGGATCGTGCTGAGTTCGTCGCGGCCGAGCAGTTTGAGCGCACCCACGCTGCGGCGTCGGCTGCAGCGGCAGTGAAACCGCACCGGCTGAAAGGCCTGATCTCCGCTGAGGGGCTGGGGATCGAGGTCTGGGAACACCTCCGCCAGCAGGTCGTCCAGGTGGCCATCACAGGCTTCCAGCCGTTCGCTGAATCCACTGATCTCCTGACAACGGGCCTCCAGCAAGGCCACCAGCGCCGGTTCCGAGGCTGCCTTCGGCAGCACCTGCACGAGCACACCACCACTGCAGCGCACCCCCTGGCTGTCGATCCGCTCGCCCACAAACACCGCCGATGGTGTCTGCTCGGAATGCAGCAGATACGAGGCGACATCTTCTCCGATGCCGCCACTCACCAGTTCCACCGTGGAACTGAACGGCTCTCCTTCCCCCAGGTCACGCACCACGTGCAGATAACCGGTGCCGGTGGCCTGGCGGAAATTGAAACGGTGGCTGCCATCCTCCTGGCTCACCAGATCCAGTTCCAGGTCGGGGCGGCCCACATAGCCGCGCACGGTGCCATCCCTGCCTGCATCCACCATCAGGCCCCTGAGGGGGCCATCGGAGGCAATGCGCAGGTTCACCCGCCCATGGGCCACCTTCATCGAACTGGCCAGCAGCAGCCCGGCCGTCATGGCCCGACCCAGCAGAGCCGTGGTGAGAAACGACAGTCCATGGCGTCGGCGGGCGAGCCGCAGGCTCCAGGTGGTGGTGACCGCCACCAGACGGATTCCACCCCCGGCGGCGGTCGCCCGCAGCAGCCGGTCGCCGGCCTGGCTCTGCCGGATGCTCATGGCCCCACGCCCGTCGTGAGCTGCATCGTACGGAGCACACCCGCCTCCAGACGCCAGGCCTCCGATGCGAAAGGGGCGAACAGCTCGGGCTCATGAGTCACCACCAGCACAGCCCGTTCCCTGGCCAGTCCGGCCACCAGCGCGAGGATCTCAGCTCTCACCGCCCAGTCCAGACCGGCGGTCGGTTCATCCAGCAGCAGCAGCCTGGGGTCGCGCAGAAGTTGTACCGCCAGGGCCAGGCGCCGTTGCTCTCCTCCGCTCAGGCGCTCCGGTGGTTTCTGCAGGCTCACGGCCGCCAGTCCCACCCGCCGCAGAACAGCTGCCGCCTGCTCCGCTCCCAGCCGCCGCCGACCCAGCCGCAGCTCCTGGCCCACCGTGAGCCCGAGGAAATGGCGTTCCGGGAACTGGAACACGAACCCGCACAGCCAGCGGCGCTGGCGACTGCTGAGCGGCTCTCCCTGCCAGAGGATCCGACCGCGGCTGGGTTCGGCCAACCCGCTGATCACCTCCAGCAGCGTCGTCTTGCCGCAACCGCTGCGACCGGCGACCAGCACCGGCCGACCGGGCATGAGCTTCAGGTTCACCCCCTCCAGCACCGGGCGGGCCGCTGTGGCGGGTTGGTAGTGGAGATCGACGATCTCAAGCATCAGGCCAGGGGGGGAGGGAAGCCTCTGAACCCAGCATGAAGGCTGCCCGTCCGGTGGCCGTGTTGGATGGACTCCTGCTCTGAGCGCCGATCGGCGGAGGTGGCTTCATGGAGGTGCGATTCCGGGAAGTGGACCCGTTCAACTGCTGGATCTGGCTGCGGTTCTCCCATCCACCCGGCCAGGGGGAGCGGGACTACGTGGAAGGGGTGTTCGACAGCTGGTTCGTGCTGGCCAAACTCGGAGGCTTCAATGCCGAGAACCTTCAGGTTCATGAGGCCGGCTCCGATCTCAGCTGGATCGCCTATGACGGCGAGGAGGCTGAGCGGGCCATGCCCGCCCTGATGCACAGCCTGGCGGCCTTCGAGTACCGAGGCGACTGGGGGCGCTGTTGGGTGGATCTGGGCACCAGCGATGCCCTCGGGCTGGATGTGTTGATCAATGCCCTGCATCAGCTGGATCGCGATGTGGTGGAGATCTGCGAGCTGGTGATCGGCGGTGTGAATCAGGACTGGCCGGTTGAGGAGCCGGAGGAGGCCCTGTTCCCGCAGGCGGGGCGGGCGGCGCTGGACTGATGGCCAGGGAGCTCAGACGGCTGCTGATCGCGGCGCAGCGACTGCCCGCGGCAGGCAGTGCGCTGGGGCTGCTTCCGGCAGAACGGCACTACCTCGAACGGGTGCTGCGGCTCCGGACGGGCGAACGGTTCGCGATCAGCGATGGCGCCGGCCATCTCTGGAGCGCGCAGCTCAGCTCCTGCGGAGCGGTGCTGGAGCAACCACTCGACGGGCCGCTGCGCAGTGAGCCACCGCCGAAGCCGCAGCTCCACCTGGCCGTGGCCATGCCCAGACAGGACGCCGCCGTGATGGCCCGGATGGTGTGCGAGCTGGGCATCGATGCCCTGTTGCCTCTGCAGGCCAGGCGGAGCAGCCCGGGCCGGGCGGTGCGCAGCGAACGGCTGAGCGCGGTGCTGAGGGAGGCGGAGGAACAGTGCGAGCGGCTCTGGACGCTGGAGCTCAGGCCGGAGCAACCCTCCTGCAGGTTGCTGGAACGTCCCCCCGCTGGCCGGGGCCTGCTGGCCACCACAAGGGAGCAGGACCTGCCCCTGCTGGCTCAGCAGCTGGAGAGGATCGACCCGGCGTCTGCGGGCTCTGGACTCACCCTGGCGATCGGACCGGAAGGGGGGTGGAGCCCGGACGAGATCGCGATGGCGGTCGGGGCCGGATGGCAACCGGTGAGCCTTGGAGCGACCATCCTGCGGGTGAGCACCGCCGCCGTGGCCGGAGCAGCAGCCCTGGTGTCCTGGAGGCTGGGCCTCACTTGCCCGTGAGACTCGCAGCCATGGCCTTGAACCCGGCCAGGTTGGCCCCGGCCAGGCGGCGACGGGGGCGCAGCCCATTGCCGGGGTTGAGGGCCTCGGGGGCGAAGGTGGAGAGGCTCGGTGCGGGCAGGGCCTCCTGGGCAGCCTTCAGTTCAGCGGCGATCGCCTCGGCGGTGGTGAGCTGGGGGGCAACCGCCTCAGCCGGCCTGGGTGTGGGGGGAGCTGCGGACGCAGGCACCGGTTCCGATTGGGCTGGAGCCTGAGGCCGGGGAGCTTCCGGAGCGGGAGCCGGCCTGGCCACAGCCACGGAAGCAGGCCTGGCCCCTTCGCTGCCCAGATCCAGGAAGAAGGATTCCTTGCGCTTGAACACCATGGCAGCCGCAGGCCTCAGAGCGATCACGTGCTGCGATTATCTGCCGCAGGCCTGCCGGCAGGAGGGCGCCGCAACGCGGTGCAACAGACTGCGCTGGTTCACAGGGCGGTGCAACCCCATGCTGCTGAGCTCTCTCCGTGCTGAGCTCCCCCCGTGCTGATGGCTGCCGCTGTTGTCTCCCCTGCCTGGATTCCTGATCCGAGCCCCGGCCGCTGGCTTGTCGCTGCCGGCCTGAACGCGGTTCTGATCGCACTGGCCGGGAGAGCGCCCCTGCTCACCGCCGCCGGCTGGGCCCATGCCGGTGCCCTCGGCACCCTGCTCTGGGGATGTCTGGGCTGGCGGGGCTGGCTGGCCGTGGTGAGCTACCTGGCGCTGGGATCGCTGGTGACGAGGCTCGGGTTGCGTCGCAAACAGGAGCTCGGCCTGGCTGAAGCCCGCTCCGGTCGGCGCGCTCCGGCCAATGTGTGGGGTTCAGCCGCCACCGGCGCTGCGCTGGCGTTGCTGATTCCGCTCCGGCCGCAGCTGTCCGCGGTTCTGCTGATGGGGTTCGCAGCCAGTTTCAGCGCCAAGCTCGCCGACACCTGCGGGAGTGAGATCGGCAAACGCTGGGGTCGCACAACCGTGTTGATCACCAACCTGCGCCCCGTTCCCGCCGGCACCGAGGGAGCGATCAGTCTTGAGGGCACGGCCGCCAGCCTTGCTGGAGGCTGCGTGATGGCCGCTGTGATGCTGGCCCTCGGCCTGATCCAGACCCCGCGTGACGGGTTGGTGGTGAGCGGCGTGGCCCTGGTGGCGACGCTGATCGAGAGCGGGATCGGGGCCGGGCTGCAACGCCGCTGGCACTGGCTGAGCAATGAGCTGGTGAATGCCCTTCAGACCAGCATCGCCGCCCTGATCGCAATGGTCATCGGCCCGAGCTAGCCGCTCTCCCAGGCCTCGCCGACCCGAGCATCGAGACTGTCCACACGGCGCAGCAGCAGCCAGGCTCTCCCGGCCTCCTCCAGACGCTCCCGGCTCGTCCCCAGTTCAGCGGCCAGGGCATCCGGCGGCAGCGGTGGCAGACCCTGCCGGGTTCGCCTGCTCTGGAGCCTGATTCCGCGCTGCTGCAGCTCCAGCAATCGTCGAGGCACCTTCACAGGCATCCAGTGGTCGCGGAGATGCTGACGGATCGCCCCGCTGATGAACGGAACGGCATAGCTGCTGAGTCGATGGCCCTGGGCGGGATCGAACCGATCCAGGCAGCGAACCAGTCCGGCGCACGCGGCCGCATGCACATCCTCCGGTGCCGCTCCACCCCGACAACCGGAGGCCCGCAGATAACGCTCAGCCACGTGGTGGGCCAGGGCCAGATGGCGTACCACGTCGTCGTTGCGACGCCGGATCGGACAGCCGGGCTCATGGCGGGAACGCCGCCCACCGCAGCACGGGAACATCGAGGCGAAAGCACGCAACAGCTTCTTTGTGGGCCGTCGGCGCCGGCCGCCGCCATGCCCGGTTCTGGGGATGGCGGTGGGGAGAACCCTGTGGCAGTCGGCTCACCAGGCCAGGGGCGTGCTGCGGACCAGCGGCTCCAGTCCGGCCCACTGAAGCAAGGCCGGCCATTGCTTCAGGCGCTCGTACACCTGATGGTGACCGTCGCTGTTGAGATGGACGCCATCGGAACAGAGCAGCCGCGGCCAATCGGGATCGGCCAGGAAGCTCTCCAGCAGGGGCAGGAACGGCACACCGGCCTCCAGGCAGGCTTCCTCGAGCAGAACCTCGTAACGCCGCACCTCCGCCAGCCCGTACCAGAGGATCCGGGCATAGGGCATGCAGTCGTCCAGCACAGGAGTGAGCCCGACCACATGAACCGGCGCCAGGCAGCTGGCCTGGTGCAGGAGCTGCTGCAGGCCGAACAGAAAGGCTTCCGGGCCCAGCTGATGGCGTCCGTCCGGGCGGCCCACCCGCGCCAGATCGTTGAGGCCGATTCCCAGCAGAATCCCCTGGGGCCGCTGACGTCTCAGTTCGCCGCGACAGAGCACCTCGCTGCTGAGCCGGCCGGCCAGCCGCTCCAGGCCATCCCCTCTCACTCCGAGGTTGTACAGCACAGGGCCTCCCGGGAGCTCCATCCAATGGCGGCGCAGCCGTTCGCACCAGCCGCCCTGCTCCGGGTCGCCCCAGCCGAAGACTCCGCTGTCACCCAGGGCGATCAGCTTGCGGGGGATGGCCGCAGGTTCAGGCAGGTGGGGCATCGGCGGAAACGACAGGCACCAGAAGGCGGCGGCGCATCCGGTCGCTGAGATCCTCTCCCAGCAGGGTGAGCAGCGAGTAGGCCAGCACCAGAGCTCCCAGCTGGTCCCAGGCGAAGGAGCTCAGAGCCTCCAGCAGAGCACTGCCCAGGCCGGTCGCCCCGACCATTCCGACCACCACCGACTCCCTCAGGATCACATCAGCGCGGTAGGCGCCATAGGCCAGGTAGGGACCGGCGAGGCTGCTCAGCCGTCCGTAGAGAAAGGCCTGACGCACCCCGCTGCCTCCGACCTCCAGAGCCTGCTGCGCCGGAGTGCGACCGGTGGAATCCGTTCCGGCCTCCGCCGCCTCCAGCAGCAGCCGCCCCAGGATGCCCAGGTTGTGAAAGGCCAGGGCCAGGGCGCCTGTGATCACCCCGGGCTGCAGCACGAACAGCAGCAACAGCGCCGTGAGCGGCGGCGGCCAGAGCCGACCCAGCGCCCAGAGCAGGCGCAGCAGGGCCCGGGCCCACCACCAGGGCTGGGCGGCGAGCAACAGCAGCGGGGCCCCGCCCACCGCAAGGCAGGCGGCGGTGAGGGTGAGCAGCAGGGTGTTCAGAATCAGGGTTGACCAGGGAAGGGCGGCCACCGCCGCCAGGTCGAAGGGAGTGGCCGGCGGCAGGGGATGGGGCTGCAGCAGGACGGCCGGATTCACCTCCAGGGCAACCGCCACCCACACCACCAGGGGCAGGAGCAGCGCGGTGCCCAGCACCATCTCCCGGCCGTTCCGGCCGACGATGCGGCGGCTGAACCCGAGGCGACCGGGCATGGCCCAGCGTTGGCGAAGCCTGGCCAGAACAGCCTCCAGCATCAGCATGGCGGCCAGCAGAGTCCACAGTCCCGTCCAGAGCTCGTGGAAGTTCAGCGACTGGAGTGTGAGCCGCAGTTCCGCACCCAGACCACCCAGGCCGAACACCCCGAGCAGGGTGGCGCTGCGCAGGGCGCACTCCAGGCGGTAGCCGCCGTAGCTGATCACCCCCGGCAGCAGCGGCGGCCCCAGGGCCGTGAGCAGCGCCGCCGGCGCCGGGCTGCCAGCGCTGCGCAGGGCGGCCAGGGTGTTGGTGGGGAGGGCATCGAGCAGATCGCTCACCACCCGCGCCACCAGGGCGCCGTAGGGCAGGGCGATGGCCGCGATCGCCACCGCCGACTGCAGGCCCACCAGCTGCAGCAGCAGCAGACCCCAGAGCAGCTCATGGATCGCCCGCGGGATCGCCAGCAGGCGACGGATCAGGGCGGCCGGCCAGCTGGACCCCGAGGTGGTGCGCCACAGCGTGCGCGAACTGGCCAGGCCGAGCACCAGGCTGGCGGCCCAACCGAGAAGGGCCACTCCCACGGTGGTGCCGAGACCCGCCAGCAGCGAGCGCAGCACCAGGGGGTCGGTGGAGGGCTGCAGGGCCGCCCGCGCGAACTGGGCCACCAGGTCCCAGCCGCCGCCGTGCACCAGCACCGGCTGGCGCAGCAGCAGCGGCAGGAGCACCAGGGCCGGGGCCAGCACCAGCAGCGGCGGCGCCGGCCGCCAGCGGCAGGGCCTGGCCGCGGCGGCGTTGGCGGTGCTGCCAGGAGCGGCGCTCATGGCGGGGCATCGCGGTGGCCGGCAGCGGCAGCGGCATCGGCATCGGCAGCCTCGTAGAGCTGCCGCACCATCGCCGCATCCACGGCCGGCGCCGGCGCATCGAGCACCAACCGGCCCTGCCGCAGCGCGATCACCCGGTCGAAGCCGGCCAGCAGGTCGGGGCGGTGCAGGCTGAGCAGCAGCGCGCGGGGGGCTGCCGCCTGCTGCTGCAGCAGCGCCAGCACCTCAGCCGCCAGGCGCGGATCAAGGCTGGCAAGCGGTTCATCGGCCAACAGCAGCAGCGGCTCCTGACGCAGCAGCCTGGCGATCGCCACCCGCTGCCGCTGGCCGCCGGAGAGGGCGGTCACGGGCTGCTCGAGCAGATCAGCCGGCAGATCCACCGCCGCCAGGGCGGCGGCATTGGCGGCCGTCTCCAGGGGCAGGAGCAGGTTGAGCAGGGCCCGGCCCCAGCCCCAGCTCGCCAGACGTGCCGCATTGAGGTTCTGCTGCACACTGAGCTCCTCGATCAGACGCAGGTCCTGCCAGAGGGTGCCGATGCGCGCCTGCTGGCGCCGCCGCCGCCGCCGCCCGGGGGCCGGCGGCTGTCCATCCCAGAGCACCGCGCCCCGATCGGGCCGCAGCAGGCCATTGGCCACCGCCAGCAAGGTGCTCTTGCCGGCACCGCTGGGCCCCAGCAGCGCCACGCGCTCCCCTGGGTCCAGCCGCAGCGAGACGCCATCCAGTCGCGGCTGGCCGCGGCCAGCCACGCT
>JAYKHC010000022.1:0-10323 GCA_035285465.1 Cyanobacteriota bacterium | reverse complement strand
GTGGCGTACACCACCAGATCGGCCTGCAGTTCGCTGCCGTCGCTGAGCACCACGCTGCGTGTCGTGAGCCGCTCGATCCGCACGCCGCTGCGCAGGCGGATGCGGCCATCGGCCACCAGCTCGGAGGCGCCCACATCGAGGTAGTAGCCCGAGCCCCGCCGCAGGAACTTCATGAACACGCCGGAGTCGTCGGCACCGAAATCGAGCAGGAAGCCGGCTTTCTCCAGGCGCGCATAAAGATCGGCGTACTCGACGCGCATCGCGTCGTAGATCGGCTGCTGCCACTGGGGCAGCAGCCTGTAGGGAATCGAGGCGATCGCCATGTCCGACTGCTCGGGCGTGATGCCCCGCTGCAGCGCCTGCTCGGAATAGGAGCCGGCGAAGGCCAGCTTCTCCAGGGCCGGCACCGGCGCGATCAGCGTCGAGCTGCGCTGCAGCATCGTCACCTCGGCGGCTCCGGCTTCCCAGAGGGCGGCGGCGATGTCGTGGGCAGAGTTGTTCGAGCCCACCACCACGCAGCGTTTGCCGCGGTAGCCGTCGGGGCCGGGATGGGCGCTGGAATGGTGCTGCTCACCGGCGAAACTCTCGGCGCCAGGGATCTGCGGCACGCTCGGATAGCCAGACACCCCCAGGGCCATCACCAGGTGGCGGGGGCGCAGCTCCACCGGCCGGCCCTCTCGCTCGGTGCTCACCAGCCAGCGGCCCTGCTGCGGATCGAAGCGGGCGCTGCGCGCCGGCGACCCGCCCCACACCTGCAGCCCCATCACGTTTACATAGGCTTCCATCCAGTCGGCCAGTTGATCCTTGGGCGTGTAGAGGGGCCAACCCTCGGGAAAGGGCAGATAGGGGAAATGGCAGTAGTGAACCGGATCGTGCAGGCAGAGGCTCTTGTAACGGCGGCGCCAGTGGTCGCCCGGCCGGGGCAGCTTCTCGAGCACGAGGGTGGACACCTCCAGGTGCCGCAGGCGCGCCGCCAGGGTGAGGCCGGCCTGGCCGCCGCCCACGATCACCACATCCGGCTGCTGCGTGACGCCCAGGGCCTGCCGCTCCGCCTCGCGCCGCTCCGCCCACGACTGCCGCCCGGGATGGACGCCGTGCTCGGCGCCTGCCGGCCGCCGCTCCCGCACCCGCTCCTCGTGACCCTTGAGCTCATCGAGGGCGGTGAGCAGGGTCCAGGCGCGGCCGTTCTGCAGCCGCACCTGTCCGCTGCAGCGCCCCACCCCCGTCTCGAAGCCGAACCAGGCCTCGATGCGCCCGTCGGTCTCGCTGGCTTCGCCACGCAGCGAAAAAGAGTGCGGGGCCACATCCGCCAGCCGGGCCGCCAGCATCGCCGCAATCGCCTCGGGCCCCTCCTCGGTTCGCAGGTTCCAGGTGAAGGCCACCAGGTCACGCCAGAAGCACTCCGGGCCGAACAGAGCCAGCACGGCCTGGGGGTCGCCTCCGGCCAGGGCCGTTGCAAAGGAGGCCAGCCAGGCTTCGGCCGTGGCCGTGGGAGAGGGGGTCGGGGCCATCGGGAGCGGAAGCGGGACACCCCAAGCCTGAACCCCAACGCCAACGACGTCGCCGATATTCCGGCACGGCATGGGTAACGTCATGAACGTGATGGCCGGGGTGATTCAACGCCCTCCCCGACCGGGGATTGCGCAGGCCCTTGAGGTGGAGGCCGCCTCAGAAGTGGCTAAGGGGCTGCACCGGCAGAGAGCCGCGCGCACCGCAGCTCGGCCAGCACATCCGCCAGCGCAGCGCGCCAGTGCTGGGGCTCGATCCCGAGAGCCAGCCGGCTGGTGGTGCAGTCGAGCAGGGAGTAGCTCGGTCGCTGGGCGGGGGTGGGGTAGTCGGCGCTGGTGAGCGGGCGCACCTCCGCCGCCTGCTCCAACAGGCCCGCAGCCACCCCAAGCTCGCCAATGGCTACGGCGAAGTCGTACCAGCTGGCCGCGCCGGCATCACTCCAGTGCAGAATCGGCGCCGCTTCGGTCTGGGCTGCTGCGCCCGGGTCCATGGCCCGCCAGCAGGCCGCGGCCAGGGTGCGGGTGCTGGTGGGACAGCCCACCTGATCGGCGACCACCCCGAGAACCTCCCCAGAGGCCGCCCGCTGACCGTGCAGCCGCAGCATCGTGAGACAGAAATTCTTCCCCACGGGGCCATACACCCAGCTGGTACGCAGCACCCGAGCCGTCGGCAGCGCCAGGGCCGCCTGCTCGCCAGCGGCCTTGGTGGCGCCATAGACACCCAGCGGATCCACCGCTTGCTGCGGTTGGTAGGGACTGCCCTGAGAGCCGTTGAACACAAAATCCGTGCTCAGCTGAAGCAGCCCGCCACCGGTTTCGGCCAGGGCTTCCACGAAGGCCCGGGGAGCACCGGAGTTGACCGCCTCGGCCAGCTCGGGCTCCCGTTCAGCCTGATCCACCGCCGTGTAGGCCCCGGCATTGAGCACCCACTGGGGTCGATGTTCGAGCACGGCACGGCGACAGGCAGCGGCATCGGCCAGGTCGAGGGCCAGCACGGCGCCGGCCTGGGCCCGCCTCGCCGAGGCGATCAGCTGCACTCCATCGGGGCAGCTCGCCAGCAGGGCCTGGCCCAGTTGTCCGGCTGCGCCGGTGAGCAACACCTTCATCGCCACCTCAGGAGAAGAGTTCATCAGCGCCGAGCTGCTCAAGATGAGGTGCCGCGGCGTCCTTCTCCGAAAGCAGGGGTACAGCCCCTTCCGCCAGCAACGGCCATTCGATCGCCACCCGGGGATCGTCCCAGCGCAGCGCCCGCTCGGAGCTGCGGCTCCAGAAATCGGTGGTTTTGTACAGCACCGCCGCGTGCTCACTCAGGGTGAGAAAGCCATGGGCAAATCCCACCGGAACCCAGAGTTGCTGATGATTGGCGGCACTCAGCTCCGCGCCGACCCATTGCCCGAACGTGGGGGAACGGTGGCGAATGTCAACGGCCACATCAAAGATCGCTCCCTCAACGCAACGCAGCAGCTTGGCCTGGGGATGGGGAGGAAGTTGCCAATGCAGCCCACGCAGCACCCCCCTGGCCGAACGGGAGTGGTTGTCCTGCACGAAGGGAACAGGGCTCTGGCCGTGGGCCTCAAGGAGCTCCTGCCAGCGCCTCCCGTTCCAACTCTCGAAGAAGAAACCCCGGCCATCGCCGAACAGTTGTGGTGTGAGCAGCAACGGGCCGTCCACAACCTGCCCAGCCGGACCTCTGAGCTGCTCAACCTGCATGATCGGCCTCGATGAGCTGCAGCAGGTACTCGCCGTATCCGCTCTTGCAGAGAGGGAGTGCCAGCGCTTGGAGCTGGGCCTCACTGATCCAGCCGCGCCGCCAGGCCACCTCCTCCGGACAGCCCACCTTGAGGCTCTGACGATGCTCCAGGGTGCGGATATAACTGCCGGCATCGTGCAGAGAGTCGCAGGTACCGGTATCCAGCCAGGCCATGCCGCGGCCCATCAGCTCCACCCTGAGGGTTCCCTCCTCGAGGTACAGACGATTGAGATCGGTGATCTCCAGCTCCCCGCGGGGGGACGGTTTGATCATGCGGGCTCGCTCCACCACCGAACTGTCATAGAAATAGAGGCCGGTCACCGCATAGCGACTGCGCGGGAGCGAAGGCTTCTCCTCCAGGCTGAGCACCCTGCCCTGCTCATCGAATTCCACCACGCCGTAGCGCTGGGGATCGCGTACCGGATAGGCGAACACCGTGGCACCCCTGCTGCCACCGTTGCAGGCCTCAAGCTGTGGCACGAGATCGTGGCCGTGGAAGAGGTTGTCGCCCAGCACCAGCGCGGCCGGGGCACCGGCCAGAAAATCCGCGCCGATCAGAAAAGCCTGGGCCAGGCCATCAGGGCTTGGCTGTTCGGCGTAGCTGATCGACATTCCCCAGCGGGAACCATCGCCGAGAAGCCGCTCGAAGGCCGAGCGTTCATGGGGAGTTGTGATGATCAGAATTTCACGGATCCCGGCCAGCATCAGGGTGCTGAGCGGGTAATAGATCATCGGCTTGTCATAAACAGGCAGAAGCTGCTTGCTCACCCCCTGGGTGATCGGATGGAGCCGGGTACCGCTTCCACCAGCCAGGATGATGCCCTTTCTGTCGTGATCCAAGACGGTTGCTGTCATGCGGCGGCGAGCCTGCGGATTCGGTCGATCCGCCATTGGTCCTCCAGTCTCACAAACGTGAAGTCGAGGGGCAATTCGTCCTTGCCATCGCTTTTGAGTTTCACCGTGAGGGTGATCTGATTGTCCTCGAGGCGTGGGCGACCACTCTTGAGATTGCGATACCTGCTGAGCTGCAGCCCGGCCAGAAAGCGGATGAACTGCTGACGGTTCACATGAGAGCGGTAGTTCTTGGTGGTGAGCAGATAAGCGCCATCAACCTGGCCACTGGCCACCTGGGTGAAGAACTGCTTGATCAGAGGATTGATGCCTCGGGCGCTCAGCACCAGCTTCACGGCACTGACGGTCCAGTAGAGCAGGAGAGCTCCCGCCCCCCCCAGCAGGGCCTTGGTTCCGATGTTGCTGATCAAACTCCAGTCCATGTCGGCTGTCATCCGGCCCGCTGGATTCTGACCGACCGCCGGGGCGCAGGGTCCTCTCGTGTGCAGTCACAATGGCGCACGTCCCTGCGATCCCAGGGTGCCGCTGGAGCCACTGCTTCCCCTGTTCCATCGGCTCGACCGCGAGCACTTCGAGGCCAGTCTGGCTCCGCTGGGCCGCAGGCTGGTTGAGCTGCGCTGGAGTGACGGACGCATGTGCCGCACGGCGGGGCTCTACCGCCGCGGCCGGTACAGCGATGGCAGGGAGCTGTGCGAGATCGTGCTGTCGCGGCCTCTGCTGGAACCTCTGCCGAGGCAGGCAACCCTCAGCACCCTTTGCCACGAGATGATTCACGCCTGGGTCGATCGGGTGCTTCAGCTGCGCGAGGTGCATGGCCCGGCCTTCCGTGCCCGGATGGAGCAGATCAACAGGGCCCAGCAGGAGTTTGAGGTGAGTCTGCGGCACCGCTACCCGCTCCCCGTGAGCTCCCGGCAGCAGCCCCGCTGGCTGGCGCGCTGCCCCAGCTGCGGTGTCAGCGTTCCCTATCGACGCCGGATCAAGGGACTGGCCTGTCGGCCCTGCTGTGAGCAGCACTTCGAAGGACGCTGGCATCCCAGCTGCCTGCTGGAGTTCATCGAGGCCAGAGAGCTGCCGTGAACGAACGTTGCCCTTTACGCTGCGGCGATGGCTGTGTTCCTCTGGACCCTTCAGCTGGCCGGCCTCACCATCACCCTGGTGGGGCTCGGCCGGGAGCACCGTTTAGCGAGGCGACGTCGGTAATCTGACCCCATGAGCAGCCTTCCCCGCCAGCCATCCCGTCGGGGCGCCGATTCCCTCGAACAGGGACTCGACCGGCTCGTGAGTGCCGGCCGACAACTGGTGGATGGGGTCTCAGGAGCCCGCCCGGGCTCGCGCCCGGGGCCACGGAACGGCAGCCGTGGAGCGGGGGGCCGGCCTCGTCTGGACTCCCTGGGACGTTGGATGGAGGACAAGCTCGACTGGATCCTCGAGGATGGGGAGGATTGGCGTGAACCCTGGCAGGAGGAGCGGCCGACCCCGACCGTCTTCGCTCCGACGCCACGGCGCCGGCCCCTTGAAGCCATCTCCCGCCGGACGGGGTCGCTGCAGCGACAGGTGCCGGAACGGGAGCAGGACTGGAACGAACAGCAGGAACAGCCCCCCTTCAGCCGACCTCTCCCCCGCTCCAGTCGCCGTCGGCCCTCCTAGCGTTTCCTCATGAACGGACAACGCGGGCTATGAGCAATCTGGTGGTGGTGGGCTTTCCCAAGGTGGCGGAAGCCGAGCAGGTGAGACGGGAGCTGGTGGACATCCAGCGCGAGCATCTGATCGCCATGGAAGATGCCGTGGTGGTGGAGCGCAACGCCGAAGGTGAAGTCCATCTGCGGCAGGCCATCAACCTCACCGCCGCCGGAGCCCTGGGCGGTGGCTTCTGGGGAACCCTGGTGGGCCTGCTGTTTCTCAATCCCCTGCTCGGGGCGGCTGTGGGTGCAGGCCTCGGCGCCGCATCCGGCTCCCTCTCCGACATCGGAATCAACGATGCCTTTCTGCGGGAACTCGGGGAGACCCTGCCCCATGGGCAGGCCGCCCTCTGCCTCCTGGTGCGGGAAGCCACCCCTGACCGGGTGATCGAACGGCTCCGGGCCCATGCCCCCCATGCCAGATTGCTGCGCTCCAGCCTCAGCCACACCGATGAAACCCAGTTGCGGGAGTTGCTGGAGAAGGCGGCGAAACAGGCAGAGGCTCTGAGGCTCGGCTGAGGTTCCGGAAGCGACTCAGGACGCTTCACCCCAAGGGCGATGTCGGCGCTGAGGTGCTTGGACCGAGCCAGCGGGAGATCAACGGGGAGAAAACCTCCCGGATCACGGTGAGCGGCTCTCCTCCACGGAAGAAGCGGTAGTGCCGGGCCCAGAAAGGGCCTTCCATCCCGAAGCGCTCGCCCAGCCAGGGAGCCTCAACGAGCGCCAGGCCATCCACCTCCCGGAACAACTCAGCCCTCTCACTGGTGAGGCTGCGCCAGATCGGCTGATCACGCTGGCGAAGATGCCGCTGCGCCTGGTGAAGGTTCCACCAGCTTTCAGCCCAGGCCAGGGTTTCCGATCCACAGCGCAGCCACACCTGCCGACGCAGCAACGGCTCGTCAAGCTCACGGATCTCTTCGGGAGGCCTTCCACCATCAGGGCAGGCCGGCTCGGCAGCCATCGCGATCAACTCGATCTCGACCCGCACCCCGCTGAGGGTCTGCAGATGACGGGTGGGGCTGCCATCACCGAGCAGCAACAGACGCCACGGACCGGTGAGCCCGACCCCGGCGGCCGGCGAGCTGTTGCCCTCCAGCACATCACGGTGGGCCGCCTGCCAGATGGGGAGAGGTGAAGGGAGCAGGCCCGCCGATCCGTTCGCCTCCACAGCCCGCACCCAAGGCTGTCCAGCCTAGAAACCGCTGATGATGCTCACGCGCCGTTGAGTGCCTCCACGCTCGATCAAGGCACTGTCCACGCTGGAGGAGACCAAGCGCCAGCCGCTGCTTCCGATGGTTTCCCCAACCCTGGCAGTTGTGGAGCTGGTGCCCACCTGAAAGATCGCTGAACTGCTGCGGCCAGGCACCTGCACCAGGCCCACCAGCTGAGGAGGGTCGCCAGCCTCAACGGACGGGGGCAGCGGAGGTGGATCGGTGATCGCTCTGCTGCTGGGTACCCGCAGCGGTTCCGGGGCAGGTGCACCGCTGCTGGGGAGAGTGACCAGCTCCTGCATCCAGGCTTCTGAAGGGGGAGGGGGTGGCAGACCCTCGGCGCTGGGAGCTTGCTGCTGCCGGCCGTCTGTGGCCTCGCTGGTCTCGGGGGAGGGCGAGGTGTGTTCGGCGGCCACCGGCCCCAGGTTGCGAAGCCGCTCCAGCATCAGCAGATTGCGCTCCTGGCGAAGACTCTGCTGGCTCTGACTCCAGAGACCCACCAGCAGCAGGGCGGCTCCGGCCAGGATCAGACCGGCCACTCCGACAGCAGACAGGATCAGTCCCGACCGCTGAATCGGTGGGTCGGGGTTCTGCACCCCTGGACCGGAAGGATGGAGTGGGGGGCGCTCCAACACCTCCACTTCGATCGCGGCCTCGGTTTCCAACACCCGGTTGAGCACCTGATCGGCCTTGAGTTCCCAGTAGGCCCTGGAGGTGGGCACGCCTCGCATCGGGCTCACGGGCCTGGGATCACACCCCCGGCCGGCTGAAGTTAGCCAAAGGATCGGGGCTTGACGAGCCCTCGGCAGCCGACAGGCGACGACGCTTCTGAAGCTCCAGCCACAGCACCAGCGCCGTGAGGTCGGCCGGGCTCACCCCCGGCACGCGCGAGGCCTGTCCCACCGTGACCGGCCGCACCTGGTGCAGCTTCTCGCGTGCCTCCCGCGAGAGGGTGCCGATCGCGGCGTAGTCGATCTCGGCCGGGATCGGCTTCTGTTCCTGGCGTTTCAACTGGTCGATCTGCTGCTGCTGGCGTGCCAGGTAGCCGCTGTATTTGATGTCGATCTCAGCGCCCTCGAGCACGTTGAGCGGCAGGGCCGGATCGGCCAGGCCATGGCCCAGCAGATCGGCCATGTGGAACCCGGGGCGCCGCAGCAGGTCGGCCAGGGTGATCGAGCCCTTGATCGATGCCCCGGTTTCGGACTCCACGGCTGGCGCCTCCTTGTCGCTGGCCTTGAGCCGCACCGTTTCAAGCCGCCGCTTCTCGGCTTCGATCGCCTCCTGCTTGGCCGTGTAGATGTGCCAGCGACGCTCATCGATCAGGCCCAGCTCCCGACCCAGGGGGGTGAGCCGGCGGTCGGCGTTATCGCCCCGCAACACCAGACGGTATTCGCTGCGGCTGGTGAGCACCCGGTAAGGCTCGCGCAGATCCTTGGTGATCAGGTCGTCGATCATCGTGCCGATGTAACTGCCGGCCCGGGGGAAGCTGAGCGGCGGCTCGCCGCGCACCAGGCGAGCGGCGTTGAGACCGGCCACCAGCCCCTGGGCGGCCGCCTCCTCGTAGCCGGTGGTGCCATTGAGCTGACCGGCGCTGAACAGCGCCTCAACCCGCTTGGTTTCCAGCGATGGCTTGAGCTGGGTGGCGGGCAGGTAGTCGTAGTCGACGGCATAGGCCGGCCGCAGCATCACGCACCGCTCAAGGCCGGGCAGGGTGCGCAGCAGCTCCAGTTGCAGCCGCTCGGGCAGGCCGGTGGAGAAGCCCTGCACATAGATCTCAGGGGTGTCGCGGCCCTCGGGCTCCAGGAAGATCTGGTGGCTGTCCTTGTCGGCAAATCGCACGATCTTGTCTTCGATCGACGGGCAGTAACGGGGGCCTTTGCTGTCGATGAAGCCGCCGTAGATCGGGGTGAGATGGAGGTTGTCGCGGATCAGCTGATGGGTGGCCTCGGTGGTTCGGGTGATGTGGCAGCTCATCGGCTCGCCGCTCACCCAGCTGGCCGGATCGAAGGAGAAATAACGGTGATGGGCGTCGCTGGGCTGTTCTTCGAGCTGATCGAGGGCGATGCTGCGCCGGTCGATGCGGGCCGGGGTGCCGGTCTTGAGGCGGCCCATCTGAAAGCCGAGGGCCTCCAGCGCTTCGGTGAGCCCCTCGGCGGCCTGCTCGCCGGCGCGGCCGGCACTCATCGACTGGTTGCCCACCCAGATCCGGCCGCCCAGGAAGGTGCCGGCGGTGAGGATCACGGCGCCGGCGCCGTAGCAGCTGCCGAAGTAGGTGCGGATGCCGGTGACGCGGCCGGCCGGTCCCTGGCCGGGCTCCCAGCTGTCACCGCCGCCGTCGGCATCGCCCTCCACCAGCAGACCGGTCACCATCGCCTCGCGCAGGGCCAGGTTGGGCGTGTGCTGCAGCAGCTGCAGCATCTGACGGGCGTACTGGCGCTTGTCGGTCTGGGCCCGCAGGGCCCAGACCGCAGGGCCGCGGCTGGCGTTGAGCACCCGCTTCTGGAGGGCGGTGGCATCGGCGAGCCGGCCGATCACCCCCCCGAGGGCATCCACTTCATGCACCAGCTGGCTCTTGGCCGGCCCGCCCACCGCCGGGTTGCAGGGCTGCCAGGCGATGCGGTCAAGGTTGAGGCTGAACAGGGCGGTGTTCAGCCCGAGCCGGGCTGCGGTGATCGCCGCCTCACAGCCGGCATGGCCGCCACCCACCACGATCACGTCAAAGGATTCGGTGGGTGAAGCGGGTTCGGCCATGGCTCAATTCTCCACGGATCCGGGCCGTGCTGCAGTGGTGGGGCATCGCCGCGCCTGTATCGCCTGCTCTGCTTCGTCTCCAGCCGCCTCTCCAGCTCCGTTTTCCTCCACCACCCGCACCGGCGCTTACAGCCGTGAACTGCGTTCTCTGCTGCCCCCTGAGGCCTTCCATGCCGATGGGTCGCGGCTCACCCTGGTGCTGATCAATCTGGCGATCCTGGCCCTGGGCTGGCTGATGGCGGCCCGACTCGACCAGTGGCCGCTGATGGTGCTGCCGCTGTTTCTGCCCTTCGCCCTGGTGATGGCCAATGCTGTGGTGGTGTTGCTGTTCGCCACGCACGATCTGCTGCACGGCAGCGCCATCCGCGGCCAGGGCCCCCGACGCTGGCTGGGCTTTCTGGGGCTGGCGGTGCTCTGGATGCCGCCACGACGATCGTGCCGGCGTCCTTCCGCGTCAGCAGGCGCGAGCGACGGGCAATCCTCTTGGAAGTGCTGCTGCTGGTTACAGCCCATGCCGGTGTGATCAGCGTTCTCGGCCTGCGGCCACTCCCGCTGCTGCTGGGTTATGGGCT
>JAYKHC010000021.1:0-16334 GCA_035285465.1 Cyanobacteriota bacterium | reverse complement strand
CGACATACATCTGAGAAGCAAAAGTGGCATCACGCCGTTTGGCTTCTTCCACATCGTGGCGGGGTCGCTTCAGGCGATACTCGCTGCCAACGAAATGGAGTTCGAGTTTGCCGGTGTAATCCGTGATCGGCGAGAAGCTTTCAAGCTCCTCGATCAGGCCTTTTTCCAGAAACCACTTGAAGCTGGCCCGTTGCACCTCCACCAGATCTGGCAGGTAGGTGACGGTCTTGGCGACCTGGATCGCGCTGCTCATGCGATGGACCTGCTGGAACGGAGTGGAACGAAGGCCGGCCGATCCTCAAACCCCAGCCGCTGGGTGCAGCCCCGCACAGCCCTCCCCCGGAAGGGAAGGCCGGGCGCGGCCATGCGCCTCAACGGACTCGCTTCAGGGTTTCAGGCGTCGACAACAAGGGAGCGTGCTGCTTCCAGGCCAATGAAAAATCTTACACGGTTGCCTCACAGGCGGAAGAGCCCCCTGGCATTGGCGCTGCTGACCCGTGCCACCTCCTCGATGCTTTCGCCGCGCAGCTCGGCGACTTTTGCCGCCACCGCAGCCACGTTGGCCGGTTCATTGCGCTTGCCTCGCTTCGGCACCGGTGCCAGAAACGGGCAGTCGGTCTCCACCAGATATCGATCGGCCGGTACCTGGCGTGCACAGGCCTGAGTGGCTTCCGCCTTCGGAAAGGTGACAACCCCACTGAAACTGATGTGGAAGCCCAGATCCAGGAAGCTCGCCATCTCCTCAGGCGTGCCCCCCCAGCAGTGCATCACGCCCCGGGGACAGCGGCCCTGTTCACGCCGCCAACGCAGCTCTTGGAGCATCGGTTCGGCGGCGTCGCGGCAGTGAATGATCACCGGCAGGTCGAGTTCGATCGCCAGATCCAGCTGGGGACCCATCACCGCCAGCTGCTCGGTGAGGTTGTTCTCACGGAAGAGATCCAGGCCCAGCTCGCCGATCGCCACCACGCGGGAGTCGGCCAGGGCGGCCTGGCGCAGCGTTTCCGGGGTCTCGGCCTGCCAGTGGTGGGTGTCGAGCGGATGGACCCCCACCGAGTAACGGAGCTCGGGCAGGCGGTCGGCCAGGGCCCGGATGGCGGGAATCTCAGCTGGCTCCACGCAGGCGTGAACCAGAGCGGTCACACCCGCATCACGCCAGCGTTGCACCACGGCATCCAGGTCGTCGTCAAAGTTGCGGAAGATCAGATGGCAGTGGCTGTCGATCAGGGCTTCCATCGCGGCCGTCAGGGAGCGGCGGCCGGTTCGATGGCCTTCTTGACAGCCACGCTGAGCCGACCTTTCTGGTGGGCGCCGGTGTTGCGGTGCAGCACTCCCACCTTGACGGCCTTATCGATCTTGCTGAAGGCGGCGCTCATGGAGCGGGTGACGGCCTCCTTGGCGGCTTCGTCCGGCTGTTGCGCGTAGGTGCTGCAGGCGCTGAAGCAGCGCTTCATCAGGGTGCGCACAGCGGATCTGTAGGAGCGGTTGCGAAGGCGATTGCGCTCGGCGATCTCGATGCGCTTCTTCGAAGACTTGTTATTGGCCACAGGCTACGGGCACTGACTCTGCAAACGACCATCCTACGCACACCGGCCTACGCACACCGGGATCTCCCCGGGATGCCGCGCCGTAGCGTCAAGAATCTCTGAACACCGGGTTTATGTCCGCCCTCCTGGCCCTTCCCACCCTGCGGGACAGTGAGGCGGCTGCGGTGCGGCTCGAGGCGATCGCCGCTCGCACGGGCTCGGGTCGAGCGGCTGAGGAGCGGGCTCGGGTGGAGGCGATCCTGGAGCAGGTGCGGGAGCAGGGCGATGCCGCGCTGCTTGAGTTGAGTGAGCGGTTCGACGGTGTTCGTCCCGAGCCGCTGAGGATCCCCCCCTCTCGGCTGCATGAAGCCTGGGAGCGCTGTGCCCCGCAGCTGCGCGAGGCTCTGGTGCTGGCCCATCGACGGATCGAGGATTTCCACCGGCGTCAGCGGCCGCAGGACCTGGCGATCACCGGTCCCCACGGCGAGCTTCTGGGCCGGCGCTGGCGTCCTGTGGAGCGGGCCGGGCTGTATGTGCCCGGTGGCCGGGCTTCCTATCCCAGCACGGTGCTGATGAATGCGGTGCCGGCCCTGGTGGCCGGTGTGGAGCGCGTGGTGATGGTCACCCCTCCCGGGCCCGACGGCGAACCGGCTCCCACGGTGCTGGCGGCGGCTCACCTGGCCGGGGTGCACGAGGTGTACCGGGTGGGCGGAGCCCAGGCGATCGCCGCCCTGGCTTTCGGCACCGAAACCATCCCGCGGGTGGATGTGATCAGCGGGCCCGGCAACCTCTACGTGACCCTGGCCAAGAAGGCTGTCTACGGCCAGGTTTCGATCGATTCTCTGGCCGGGCCCAGTGAGGTGCTGGTGATCGCCGACAACAGCGCCGATCCGGATCTGGTGGCGGCAGACCTCCTGGCCCAGGCTGAGCATGACCCGCTGGCCGCAGCCATTCTGCTCACCACCAGTGAGCAGCTCGCAGCTGCGGTGCCCGGGGCCATGGAGCGGCAGCTGCTCGGCCACCCCCGCGCCGCCATCACCCGTCAGGCCCTTGAGGACTGGGGCCTGATCGTGGTGTGCGATTCCCTCACCACGGCCGCCCGGCTCAGCGATCGCTTCGCACCGGAACATCTGGAGTTGATCGTGGAGGATCCCGAGCCACTGGCTGAGCGGATCCGCCACGCCGGAGCCATCTTCATGGGGCCCCACACCCCTGAGGCAGTGGGCGATTACCTGGCCGGCCCGAACCACACCCTGCCCACCTCAGGCACGGCCCGCTTCGCCGGCGCCCTCAGCGTGGAGACCTTCCTGCGCCACACCTCCCTGATCCGCTTCAACCGGGAGGCCCTGCTGGCCACCGGCGCCGCTGTGGTGACCCTGGCGGAGAGCGAGGGCCTGCACAGCCATGCCGAATCGGTGCGCCGTCGCCTGAGCTGAGCCCGGCTGATCAATTCAGCAGCTTGATCCGGTAGAGCACATCCTCCAGAGCGTCGGCGGCCAGCACGCCGGCGTAGCGCTGGGGGCGCTCGGGTGTGATGCAGCTGGCCAGTGGCGAGAGCAGGGTGGAGGGCCGCGGATGGCAGAACTGCACCACGCTCAGCCGGCTGGTGCTGCATCCCTCCGGGGCCATCACCCGGTGCCAGCCACTGGGGATCCGGCCGTTGCTCAACCGTTCAAGCATCAGACCGCTGTTGATGATCACCTGCCCCTCAGGGGCCACAGCATCCACCCAGTCGTCATTCACGCGCACCTGAAGCCCGGCGGCGGTGGCGCGCGGCAGGGCCGTGATCAGGTTGATGTCGGCGTGGGCGGCGGCCCAGAGGTGACCGCCGCCCGGAGCCAGGCGCATCGGTGGGTAATGGATGGCCCGGCTGAGGGTGGGGGCCTCGCTCACCACGGCATCAAAGAAGTCGGGGTGGGCACCGAGCCCGGTGGCGATCACCCGCAGAAAGCGGCGCTGCAGCTCGGCGATGGCCTGATGGAAGCTCTGCAGCACCCCACGGATCCCGGGAACCAGCGGCTCAGGCAGGCGCTGTTCGGGGTAGAGCAGGGGAAAGCGGCGCCGCAGCGGGTGGGCCTCCGGCAGGGGTGCGGCCCAGTTGAGCATCTCCTTCCAGTCGGCCTGTTGCTCGCCCGCCGCGGTTTCCACCAGGGTTCCGGTGTAGCCGCACTGGCCGCAGGCCTCCGGCTGCCGGAAGGCCTGCTTGCGGCCCGGCTCGAGGGCGAAGAAGCGGCCGAGCATCCCGTAGGCCTCATCGAGCAGGTCGGTGGGCAGGTCGTGGCGGGTGAGCACGAAGCCGGTGCCGAGGCTGCGCATCACCCCATCCACCACGGCCGTCTGCCGGGTGTGGTCGCCCTGCTCGAAGGCGAGCAGATCAACCTCAAGGATTTCAGCTGTGGCCATCGCCTTCAGGTGGGAGTGAATCGGCAGCGCAGCAGGGCGAGCGCCTCATCGGGCAACCCAAGGAACCGGTCCAGCCAGGGTTCGCCACAGGGTGTCACCAGGGCCACCCCGGCCAGCATGGCCTGGCCGCTGCCATCGAGAGGCTGGCCGCTGGCCCGGTGGCGCTGCCCCTGCACGGGGCCGCTGTGCAGCTGGCAGTCGATCAGCAGATCGGGTGCGGTGTAGCCGGCCAGGCGGAAGCGGAACCGGGCCTGGAAGCGCAGCTCGAGCTCGCCGCTGCTGGGTTCGAGGTTTCCCGCCAGGTGCCGGGGATGGATGCTGATCTCGAGGCCCGGTGGCAGGGGCAACCCCAGAAAGCGTGTGGTGCGGGTGTTGAGCGGCGGGATCCTCAACCGGTGGGGATCGAAGCTGAGGCTCTGTCGGCCCTCGGGATCGGCGGCCATCAGCACGCCGCAGCCGCCACCGCCCAGGCCGTTGTAGCGAAAGCGTGGGTAACGCCCGATGGCCAGCCCGCAACCCTCCAGGGTGGCGAGCTCCAGTGCTGTGGCCGCCACCATGGGAATCAGGGCAACCGCAGGGCTTCCAGTTCACCGCGGCCATGCAGGTCGGCCAGGGCGTCGTAGCCGCCGATCGGCTCCCCATCCACGAACACCTGGGGAAGGCTGGAAAGGCCGCTGAGCTGCTGAATCCGCTGGCGTTGCTCCGGGCTCTCGATCGACTCCACCAGGTGGGGAATGCCCAGGGTTCTCAGCAGGCGCAGGGCCCGGGCCGAATAGGGGCAGCCCGGCAGCACCGCGATCCCGAGCCGCGGCTGGGCTGGGGCTGCGGCGGCCTGGGTGGTCGGTTCCACGGGCGCCACGCCGGCATCCAGAAGTCCCACCAGCAGGTCGGCGCCTTTCAGCACCCGGCTGCCCGGCTCCAGATGCCCTCCCCACACCTGGCACGCCCCGTCGGACACGCTCAGATGCAGGTGCACACCCTCCGGTGCCAGGGTGCCGTTGAGGGTGATGATCTCCAGCTCGCCGCTGAGCACGGTGGGCTCACGGTGACCGGGGCAGTGAAAAGCGGCCTGCGAGAGATTTCCCACCACCCCCAGGACGAAACCCTGGGCCTGCTCCTGATCGGCGAGCTGCTGCAGGGTGTCGCGCAGATCTGTGCCGGGTTCCAGGTGCAGGCGCAGAGTGCGCATCAGGTCTACCACGGTGTTCGGGTGGCAACGCTACGTGCCGACCCGGCGGAGCTGCTGCGGCTGCAGGCCTAGCGTCATCACACCCTGGGAATGCCGGCATGCCGAGCAGCATGGTGCTGCAGAACCTGCTCTCCCCGCCGGTGCTGTTCTTCGTGCTGGGGATGGTGGCGGTGCTGCTGCGCTCCGACCTGGAGATCCCCGCGCCGCTGCCGAAGCTGTTTTCCCTCTACCTGCTGCTGGTGATCGGCTTCAAGGGCGGGGTGGAACTCCAGCACAGCGGCATCAGCCAGCAGGTGCTGCTCACGATCGGCGCGGCCGTGCTGATGTCGCTGCTGGTGCCTCTGAGCAGCTACTGGATCCTGCGCCGCCGGCTTGATGCCTTCAACGCCGCGGCGCTGGCGGCCGCCTATGGCTCGATCAGTGCGGTGACGTTCATCACGGCAGAGAGCTTTCTGGACACGAGCCAGCTTCCCTATGACGGCTTCATGGTGGCGGCCCTGGCGCTGATGGAATCACCGGCCATCATCGTGGGGCTGCTGCTGGTGCGCGCCCTGGCTCCCCGCGCTGGCGACGGTGGGGAAAAAACGGTGGGCGGCTGGGGGTCGGTGCTCCACGAGGCTTTTCTCAACAGTTCGGTGCTGCTGCTGATCGGCAGCCTGTTGATCGGTTTGCTGAGCTCGGCCTTCAGCCCAGCGGCGCTGGCCAAAATGGAGCCGTTCAGCGGTGGACTCTTCTATGGAGCCCTGAGCTTCTTTCTTCTCGACATGGGCATCGTGGCGGCCCAGCGACTGCAGGATCTGCTGCGGGCCGGAATTTTTCTGGTGGGTTTCGCGCTGCTGGCCCCGCTCGCACACGCTCTTGTGGGCCTTGGAATCTCCCGGCTGCTGGGGCTTCCCCAGGGCGATGCGCTGCTGTTCATGGTGCTCTGCGCCAGCGCCTCCTACATCGCCGTTCCAGCGGCGATGCGGATGAGCATCCCTCAGGCCAATCCCAGCCTCTATCTCTCCTCGGCTCTGGGACTCACCTTCCCGTTCAATGTGGTGATCGGGATTCCTCTCTACATGGCGCTGGTACAGCGCCTGATCCCCATCCTCCCCTGATCCATGAAGCGCCTCGACCTGATCATCCCCGAACTGGAGCTGGAGCGCCTCAGGCGGGTGCTGCGCCGGGCCGGGGTGCCGGGCTACAGCGTGATCCGCCATGTCACCGGATATGGCGCTGCAGGGGAGGTGTCGGAAGGGCTGGAGGTGAGTGGAACCGGCGCCAATGCCCATGTGCTGGTGTTCTGCGCGCCGGCATTGCTGGAAAGCCTTCGCGTTGAGTTGCGCCAGCTGCTGGGCACCTATGGCGGCGTGGCCTACGTGGGGGATGCCGAGCCGCTCTGAAGCGTCCTCAGGTGATTCAGGCCACGAAACGGCCATAGAGCCAGCGCACGAAACCTCCAACCAGCGGCACCGGTTGGAAGGTGGGACCCACGAAATCGAAGTAATCGCGGTGCTCAGCGATGCGCCCGTCGGCTGCGAAGCTGAGGCGGCTGACGCCGGGGTAGATGAACTCGATGCCCTTGATTTTCAGCCCCATCGTCCATTCCACGAAGGCCGTATCCCCTTCGATGGCGATGCCACCGGGTTCCAGAAAGATGTCGTCGCAGCGTTTGAGCAGGCCCTCCTGGGCGGCGATGTAGGCCTCAACCCCCCGCTTCTCCTGGGTGGGATCGATGAAGTGCACATCCGCTGCGTAGGCGGCCCGCCACTGTTCGGCGGAGGGGCCCGGTGTTCCGTAGGGCTTGGTGAACAGCGCACGCAGCTGGGTGGTGTCAAAAGGAGGTGTTGTCAAGGCTGGGTCGGATCATTGGCCTCAGAGGCAGCGAGTCTGGCGCTGCCGCACCTAGCTTGTGGGTCCACCATCGTTCAGCGATGTCTGATCCCGCGGTGCCGTCCCGGCAGCTGGAGCACGACCTGGAGCGGGCCCTCCAGCAGGGGCGCTGGCTGAGTGATGAGGAACAGCAGGCCCTGGCAGAGCAGCAGCGGCTGCTGACGGTGGCCCAGGAGCAGCAGCAGCGTCAGCACCGCAAGCTCGCGATCCTGGCGGCGGTGTGCGTGCTGATCCCGCCGCTCTGGCCCCTGGGTCTCGGCCTCACCCTCTACCTGTTGTTTCCGCGCACCACCCGGCGCCTGGGACGGGTGGCCGGCATCACGGCGCTGGTGATCGGAACCCTGGTGGCCGCCCTGATCACCGCTGTGGTGGTGGCGGTGCTGATGGCTCTGTTCTGAAGGTTCAGGCCGCCGCTTCGCAGCGGTAGTGCTCCAGCGATCCGCTGCCGCGGCGTTGCTCGAAGCCGGGGTGCTCCGGATCCTCCAGGCTCCACCACCACCGGCCGTCGCTGAAGCTCGGAGCACCGGCCCTGTTGGTACGGGGCAGCTGCAGGCTGACCGCGCCCCAGCGCAGCACCACGAACCCCCCGGGTGGGATGCCGCCGGCGCTGTTGGGGATGCCTGGCGCATCCACGGCCCCGGCTTGCACCAGGGCGAGGAGTTCCTCCCCGTTGCAGCGGTAGCGGGTCGCTCCAGCCCATGGATCCGGCCCGGACGCAGCAAGCGCGGCAGCGGGCAGCGGCAGCAGCTGGAGCAGCAGGGCCAGCAGCAGGGCCAAGGCAGCGCTGAACCGGCCAGACTGGTGGCTGCTGCCGGGACAGGTCTTGAAGTCTCCCGCCATTTCAGACGAATTCCCTGAAGACAGCACGGACTCTCGCAGCAGGGACCCTGGCGTGGGGCCGGGGCCGCTGTTGGTGTTCGATGGGGGCTGTGTGTTCTGCCGACATTTCGCGGAGCTCAGTGAGCTGCGCAGTGGCATTGCCGGGCTCACGATCCGCGATGGCCGGGCCGACCACGGCCTGCGCCAGCGCCTGGAGAAGCGCGGCCTGCCGCTGCGCGACGGCGCTGTGGTGCTGCTGGGAGAGCAGGCCCTGCAGGGAGCGGAGGCGATCGGCTGGCTGTGCGAGCGGATGACTCCCAGCGCTGCGCTGCTGCAGCTGCTCACACCGCTATTTGCCTCGCCCAGCCGGTCCCGGCGCCTCTATCCCCTGTTGCTGGCGGCTCGCCGGCTGGCGCTGGCTGTGCGGGGTTTGCCACTGGATCCGGATCATGGAAGGCCCTGAGATCCTGGTGGATGGCCCGCCAGCAGCAGCGGCATCGCTGCTGCTGGCCCATGGGGCCGGCGCAGCCATGGACAGCCCGTTCATGGAGGCGATGGCGCAGGGCCTGGCCGGCTGCGGTTGGCGGGTGGTGCGTTTTGAATTCCCCTACATGGCGCGGCAACGGCTCAGCGGGCGCAAGTCAGCGCCTGATCGTCTGCCGGTGCTTCAGGCCTGCTTCCGGGCTCGGGTGGAGCAGGAACGAGGCCAGGGGCCGCTGCTGATCGGCGGCAAGTCGATGGGTGGAAGGATCGCCAGCCTGCTGGCTGATGAGCTGGCGGTGGCGGGGTGTGTCTGCCTGGGCTATCCCTTTCATCCCCCGGGCCGGCCCGACAAGCTGCGGACCGAACACCTGGCGGCTCTGCGCACCCCAACCCTGATCCTGCAGGGGGAGCGGGACAGCTTCGGTCGCCGCGGCGAGGTAGAGCGTTACCCGCTTTCTGCGGCGATTGAGCTGGGGTGGCTCAGGGCGGGGGATCACAGCTTCAGGCCCACCCGCAGCTCCGGCCTCACGGAACGGCAGAACTGGGAACAGGCGATCGTTGAGGCTGATCGCTTTCTGCGCCGGGTTGTGGAGGGGCCGGCACGAAGCGCCTGAACGCAGGCACCCCATTTCAGAGACCTGCTGCTAGGCTAATGAGAGTAGTACTTAGGTCACACTTAGCTCAATGGAAAAGCCTGTGGCCTCACGCTTCGAAGGCAGCCTGGATGCTCTGAACACCATGAAGCCTCATCCCTACTCTCCCCCGTGCATTGAACAGGTTCTTGCGGCTGAAGATCTGGAGAGGGAAGTGGCCTACGCAGGTGTAATCAACTCCAGGTGACTTGACCTGGTCGATCCGGTCAATGACAGAGCCCCTCTACTGCAGATCCGCCAGGGTTCAATCGTCAGTGGTTGGAGATCGGGTGGTTCTTTTTCATCGAGACCTTCAGGCGACCGCCATCATCAACCCTTCCGGTTCGCGAATCTGGGATCTGCTTAATGTTCCGCTCAGCGAAAAAACACTTGCTGAGAATCTCCTTTCCTGGTATCCCGATCTGTCCTTCGATCAGGCTCTCGCCGACGTCTCCGGCTTCCTGGCAAATCTGATGGAACAGGGACTGATCAGCCGTGACGGATGAGCCTCTGGGGGCGATCTGCGACCTGAGATCGGTGCAGTGGCAGGTGGCAGGTGACCAGCATGAGCTGCGAAGTGCCAGCCACACGATTCTCAACCGGGCTGCGACGATCCTTGCCCAGCCCGACTCCATCGGCTCTGTTTCTACGGATCGCGATCCCTTCCTGTGGCAAGTCGACGAGGTGGGTGGTTGGCAGGTTCGCGGTCCCGATGGGTCCGACCTCGGTGTATTCGCATCAGCGGAAGATGCCATCCGCAGGGTGGAGTACGGGGCACATGAGCAGCTTTTTGCAACCGATTCCCCCTTTATCACGCTTCACGCCGCCCTGCTCGGAATCGATCACGCCGGCCTGCTGCTCGTGGGTCCCGGGGGGTCGGGGAAGAGCACCCTGGCCACAGCACTCTGGCAGGCAGGCTTCAACTTTCACGGCGACGACGTCGCCCTGGTTGCTCCCGATGGAGCTGGCCTCTCGGCCGCCCCTCGACGTGTATCGCTGAGGCGGCCCAGTCAGGAGCTGCTCGGTGATGAGCTCTGGCAGCGCATCAGCGTCACTCCCTCCTTCATGCTCACCTCGGAGGGCTGCCTGTTTCATCCCCACGAGCTTGCTGGGCTCGTCCCCGCAGCCGCACCTCTCTCTCCAGGCGTGATCATCTTTCTGGCCCGGAGTGGTGCGGAGGAGCTTGATCCCGCTGAGCTCCGTTCGCTTTCCGCCGCTGAGTTGCTCGTGGCCTTGGCGCCTTACTCGAATGTCATGCGTACCGGTGGCATGGGGGCTGCCCTGCAGCGACTGCAGCCGCTGGCAGCCCGTACGCCGGCTTACGACCTCGGTCGAGGCCCGCTGGCTTCGATGCTGGCGGCGATCGATGGTGTGCTTCCCAGCAAACCTCAGCGGCCATGACTCCTTCGGCGTCCTCTTGCGGTTCGATCCCGTCCAATCCCAATGTGGGGAGCTATCTGCCCGTGATGGTCACGCGGCGCTGCAACCTGGGCTGCGCGCATTGCAGTGTGGAGTCCTCGCCGGAGGTGAGGGGCCGTCAGCCCACGGAGTCGGAACTCCTGGATGTGGTTCGGCAGGCGGCGTCGGCAGGCGTCAGAGCCGTTCAGTTCACAGGTGGAGAGCCGATGTTGCGCCAGAGGCTCGTGCTGAGGCTGATGCGCGAGGCACGTCGGCTCGGCATGGATTCAGCCCTCACCACCAACGGTTTCTGGGGCCGCACGCCGAATCTGGCCCGCAGCCGGCTGCGGGCCTTGCTGGCAGCCGGTCTCACCCGCCTCACCGTGAGTTTCGACCGCTACCACGCGGCCTTTCAGGGGCCGGAGCCTGCGGTCAACATCGTTCGTGCCGGCGACACCCTCGGCTTTCCGGTGAACATCAACGTCACCCGGGTGCGCGATGAGGAGGGCCTTGAGGCGATCGTCGCCCCCTTCGCCCAGCTCCCGGCGGCCCAGCTGCGTTTCTATGACGTTCAGCCCGTCGGCGCTGCGGCTCGGACCACCCCTGATCACCAGTGGCGGGCCGAAACCTCCGGCTTCTGCAGCGCCTGTGAGGCCGCCACCGTCACCGATGACGGCCGTCTGATCGCCTGCAACGGCCCGGCCTATTTCACGTCCCCAGGTCATCCGCTCCACCTCGGTTCACTGCGCGACAGGCCTTTGTCCACCCTGTTGGCCGCACACCGCGACGACCCCCTGCTCGACACGATCCGCACGCTCGGCCCGGAACGCCTGCGTTCTGAACTGGCCCGGATCCCAGGCTTTGAAGCCTTTCCGTTCCGGGATCGCTACCGCGGCCTCTGTGATCTCTGCCTTCACATCACCGGGGATCCCTCTGCGGTGGAGGCCCTCAGGGGTCACCTGGCCGATGGGCGGCTGGCTGCTGAACGCCACGCCATGGCGCTGCTGATCGCCGACCAGCGCCGATCCGGCGCGCTCAATCGCCGGATCGTGAATGCCGAAGCGGCCGCCAGGCTCTTCCACCAAGGCGTCACCCAGGGGCCCGGCTCCTGGAGAGCCGAATCCTCACGGTTACTGGGTCGCGCTGATCTCGACTGGCAGCACCAGGCGGAGCTTCTGGTGGCCTCAGGGCTGGCTCGGCCCCTGCTTCCGGTTCTTGAAGATCCAGAACTGCAGCGCTGGGCCCCGGAGTTCTTTCTCTCCCGGGTGCGCGAAGCCGCCCTGCGGGATGGTCTGCGGGAGCTGGTTCAGCTTGATGTGCTCGAGCGCATCGATCGGGCCCTGGTGGCGCTCGGGGGGCGGGGTGTGCTGCTCAAGGGGGCGGCACTGCTGGCCAGGCGCGCCGAAAGGAGGGTGCTGCGGGCCGCTGGCGATATTGATCTGCTGGTGCCCGAACCGCTGGCACAGCCTCTGCGGCGTCAGCTGCTGGAGGAGGGCTTCCAGGGGGATCATCACGCCATTCGCAGCGCGCCGCACCACCTGGCACCGATCGTGTGGCGTGGTGTGACGATCGAGATCCACACCGGAATCATGCCCGCTTTCTGGGGGCTGCCGGAACGCCAGATGCTCCAGCGGAGCTGGGCGGTGCCGGGGTTTTCCGCTCTCGCAACGCTCGATCACGAGGGCATGATCCTGCATGCCGTCGCTCACTCCACCACCCATCTCTTCGGCCAGGGGCAGAAGCTGGCCTGGGATCTGGATCACCTGTTGCTCACAGCAGAACGGCCGATCGATTGGTCGCGGCTGCAGGCCTGGGTGGAAGCGTGCCGTGTGCCGCGGGCTTTCTGGGTGCCCTGCGCGGTTGTGGCCAGGGAACTGAACCTCGGGATCCCGGCGGCCTTCCTCGCCTCGGCTCCGGTCGATCGCCGGCAGCGCCAGCTTGAACTGATTGCCCAACGGAGATTGTTCACAGCGCTGGAAACCGCGTTCGCGATCAATCCCCTCAGCCGCACCGCCGTGTTTCTGCTCCTGCATGAGGGGGTTCGGGCCCGGCTGGCTTATCTGAACGGGTTGTTCGGCTCCGCGGCCAGTGAAGCCCGTCGCTCCGCGGCAATCCGTTCCGCGGCCCAGCGGCCCAGCGCCCTTCCCACCCATCTGCGTGAGGCCTGGCAGCAGCTGCGGCAGTTCCGTGCCGCCTGCCGAAGCCTGCCAGGGGGTGGTTGAGCAGTCTCCGCCGCGATCGGCAGGATGACGGGATCTCGTGGCCACCCTGATGCACCGCTCCCGATCGCCCCTGATCCGCCTGCTGGTGGCCGTCACCGTTGGGCTGGGCGCCTGGCTGCCTGCGGCACCAGCCCGGGCTCTGGAGGAGATCGTGATTCAGATCCCCCTGCTGGAAACAAGCTTCACCGTCAGGGTGAGCGAGCTGACCGATCCCGACAGCCTGCAAAGCGGCAACAGTGATCTGGCCCAGCTCGATCGTGCCAGTGGCGGAGCCGTGGCCCGGCAACTCCTCGCGCTGGTTCGTCAGCCTGTTCCTCTCAGCCTCAAACACATCGCCGATGGCTCGGTGGGCTCCCCACTGCTGGAACAGGCCATGCTCGTGTTGTCGTCGTTGGGCACGGTGGAGGGCCGAGGCCCCGACCTGACGGGTGAAACCCTCCGTGCGGTGCTGAAGCAGGCCTCGAGCAACGGCGATCCCACTGTGCTCAGCCTGATCCAGGCGATTCCGGGCCGGAGGGTGACGGTCAACCTCGGCCAGGCCACCCGGCTCCTCAACCGCATGATCAGTCAGCGGCAGCAGGCGCAGCGGTTGATCGCCAGCACGGCTTCTCTCCCCGTGGCGGCCCCGTTGCCACGGCCGGAGCCGCAGCCCACGATCCGCACCGTGTCCCTGCCGGTGTCACACCGGCCGGAACCGCTGCAGATGACCGTGATTGAACCCCAGCGCGGTGCCCAGGGCCGGTTGGTGCTCATCTCCCATGGGCTCTGGGATCAACCCACCAGCTTCGAGGGCTGGGGCCAGCTGCTGGCAGCGCGGGGCTACGTGGTGATCCTGCCGCGCCATCCAGGCAGCGACAGCGCTCAGCAGCGGGCTGTGCTCTCAGGCCAGGTGCCCCCGCCGGGGCCCGAGGAGCTGTCGCTGCGGCCCCGTGATCTGCGTGCGGTGCTGGATGGGGTGAGTCAGCTGGGTCTGCGGCGGCCGGTTGATGCCCGAAGGGTGGTTCTGCTGGGCCATTCCTGGGGCGCCACCACCGCCCTGCAGGTGGCTGGGGTGCGGCCCATGGCCACGGATCTTCTCAAGCGATGTGCCCAGCTCGATGACCCCGAGCGCAACCTGAGCTGGACCCTGCAATGCAGCTGGCTGCGCGGGGTCGATCAGGCCGCCGTCAGCGACGGGCGGGTCATCGCGGTGGGGGCCGTCAGCCCGCCGGTTTCGCTCCTCTTCCCGCGGGGCGCCGGTGTGGATGTGAGCGCCAGGGTGTTGCTGGTAAGCGGCAGTCACGACTGGGTGGTGCCGCCGGATCCCGAGGCTCTCGTCCCGATGCGCTGGGGGAGGCGGCTCGGCAATCAACTGGTGCTGGTCAGTGGTGGTGATCACTTCAATCTGCGGCCCGGTACCCGCTCTGATGGCGGTGTGCTCGGACCCTTGCTGCTGGCCTGGACCGACGCGGCCTTCCGGGCCGGTGAAGCGGTGAGACCGTCTGTGGAGGCTTCTCCCCTGCTGCCGCCGGGGGCCTGGGGGAGCGCTGTGCTGCCGCTGACGGATCTGACGGCCGCTCTCACGGAGCCTTGATGACGGCCTCAGCCGATGGCGTTCACAAGACGCAGCACCTGTGGGGCCAGAGCGGAAGCCAGCTCTCGATGCCCTTCAACATCCAGATGGATCCCATCAACGGACACCGTTACAACTTGATTAGCGTCAAAAAAACTGCAGCCGAATTGGGCGCATGATTGCGAATAGTGCCTGGGTAATTCAGCAGACTTCTCCCGTGCATCCTGGAAGTGGTGTGACATGGCCTCTGACATCTCTCCGAATTTAGGTGGGGCAATCACCAGGGTCCTGGGGGGCTTGTTCTCGAACCCTGCTGTGCTGTTGTTGATCACTTGCAGGAGTGAGTTGATGCCTCTGGAAGATTCGTGTGCCGAGACGTTGAAGTGATGCTTGAGGTCATTCGTTCCGAGCATGATGATCAGCAGTGCGATCGGCGCATGGCTTTCCAGCAGGCTTGGCAGCGTGGTGCGGGCATTGCGCCCGTCGCGAAACGGTTCGTTGAATGCGGTGGTTCTTCCGTTGAGGCCTTCCTCGATCACAAGAAAGGAGTTCCCCAGTGATTTCTGTAAAACTCCTGGCCAGCGTTCTGCCCTGGACAGACGCTCGCCTGAGAGCGGGATGTAACCCCAGGTGTTCGAGTCTCCGAAGCAGAGGATCGCGTTGTCTTGTTGTGCCGGCATTCCCATCGCGTTGCTGGGGTGTGCTGAATTGCGTTTCTGCATCATCCAGCTGCTGGTCTTCCGGCGCTGATCGCCCTGTGGCGGTTCAACGTTGCCTCAGCAAGTTCAACGCAGCCATGCTGATCTCGGTGCAGAGTGGAAAAAAAGGCCTGAAGCACGGGCCTGGCATTCGTTTTCCTGCAGACTCTGCCCATGCTCCGCATCGCCCACGCTCTTGAAGCCCAGCTGCGGGCGGCGATCGAGCGGGCCTTCCCCGAGGCGACGGCATCGGCCGCATCGTCCGGCAAGCCGCTCGATCCCCAGCTGGCGCCAGCCAGCAGGCCGGAGTTCGGAGATTTCCAGGCCAACGGCGCTCTGTCACTGGCCAGGCCCCTGGGCAGGTCTCCCCGCCAGATCGCCCAGGCGATCGTGGATCAGCTCGTCGACGATCCGGCCTTCACAGAGCTCTGCCTGGAGCCTGTGATTGCCGGGCCCGGCTTCATCAACCTCACCCTGCGGCCCGAGCGGCTCACGGTCGAGGTGGCGGAACGGCTCGCTGATCCGCGCCTGGGGGTGCCCACGGCGGCTGAGGACGCGGGGGGGCAGCCACCGGCACCGGTGGTGGTGGATTTCTCCAGCCCCAACATCGCCAAGGAGATGCACGTGGGGCACCTGCGCTCCACGATCATCGGCGACTGCCTGGCACGGGTGCTGGAGTTCCGCGGCCATCCGGTGCTGCGGCTCAACCACGTGGGCGACTGGGGCACCCAGTTCGGCATGTTGATCACCCACCTCAAGCAGGTGGCGCCCGAGGCCCTCACCACCGCAGACGCCGTGGACCTGGGCGATCTGGTGGCCTTCTACCGCCAGGCCAAGGCCCGCTTCGACGCCGACGAGGCTTTCCAGACCACATCGCGTGAGGAGGTGGTGAAGCTGCAGGGCGGTGATCCGCTGTCGCTCAAGGCCTGGGGCCTGCTCTGCGACCAGAGCCGCCGCGAATTCCAGCGGATCTACGACCGGCTCGACATTTGCCTCAGCGAGCGTGGCGAATCCTTCTACAACCCCCATCTGCAGGCGGTGGTCGACGACCTCAGGGCCGCCGGCCTGCTGGTGGTGGACGCCGGTGCCGGCTGCGTGTTCCTCGAGGGGGTGTGCGGCAAGGACGGCCAGCCCCTGCCCCTGATCGTGCAGAAGAGCGATGGCGGTTTCAACTACGCCACCACCGACCTGGCGGCGATCCGTCAACGCTTTGCGGCTTCCCCCCAGGGTGAGGGGGCCGGGCGGGTGATCTACGTCACCGACGCCGGCCAGGCCAGCCACTTCGCCGGTGTGTTCCAGGTGGCCCGCCGTGCGGGCTGGATTCCAGCGGGCGCCAGCGTGGAGCATGTGCCCTTCGGCCTGGTGCAGGGCGACGACGGCAAGAAGCTCAAGACCCGCGCCGGCGACACGGTACGCCTGCGCGACCTGCTCGATGAAGCGGTTCAGCGGGCCGAGACCGACCTGCGCCGACGCCTGGAGGAGGAGGAGCGCACGGAAGACGAGGCCTTCATTGAGCAGGTGGCCACCACCGTGGGCCTGG
>JAYKHC010000020.1:0-7113 GCA_035285465.1 Cyanobacteriota bacterium | reverse complement strand
CCGGTGCCCTACGCAGTGGTGGAGCGTCGCTCCGGTGATGCGGCCTGTTCGGTGGCCGATCCCTCCCTGGCGGCGGCACGCCTGGGTTGGCGGACCCGGCGATCGTTGGCGGAGATCTGCCGCGATGGCTGGGCCTGGCAGCAGGCCAACCCCAACGGCTACGGGGTGGATGGGCGCCGCTTGGGGTAGGCCATGGTTGGATGCTCAGCCTCACAAAACTCAACTCCAGCTGCTGCGCAGCGATCTGTTCTGCAGAAGGTCAACCTGGTGATCCAATTTCACTGGAGGTCCCGGATGCAGCGAAACTCCAGCTGAGCTGGCAGTAAGGGAGCAGCACCAAGCGCTTCCACTGAGACAACATCGCCCTGGTCATTGAGACGAACCCGTCTCACCACAATTCCGCTGCAGTCAGTGGATTCAACAACAGCTCCATCACAACGGCGTTGCCAGCACATTGAACCCCGTTAGACCCATCGGCGAAGCTCTCTTCCCGGTGGAGCGCACTTCCCTTCTGGAGCCATTCGCTCGAAGCCGAACTCGCCTCTGATCCATAATTCAGAAACAGAACATCGCCCTGGGTGGGCAAGTAACATAAGACCCTATTTCCTTACACCAGGCCTGGATTTCCTGATCTTCTTACCGCAAGAAGCAGACCCGAAAGAGGATCACAATGGTATTCATTCGGATAGCCGATCGCGCCATCGCGATCCAGGTTTTCCGCAAACATGGCGCCGTGTTCGGCATAGCGTGCGGTGAGACACGTCCCGCATCAGCTGGCAGCCTTACGGAATTGAGGCCTTGTTGTAAACCCCGATGCCGGTGTCGATCCGCTCGATGGAAGGCGCCCCCAGGCCCTGTTGCCAGAGGCTGAGCACCGCCCAGTACCCCTGGGCCCGCGGTTTGGTGGCCGCCGTTGAATCCACCACACCGTTTCGGATCAACTGCAGCTGCTCCGGAAGATCGTCGAGGGCCACCACCTTGACGCGGCCTGTCCGGCCGAGCGCCTGGACGGCACGACCCACGCCGATGCCTCCGCCCGCATCGCTCACCACCCAGCCCCTGAGCTGCGGAAACCGCTGCATCGTGGCCGTGGCCTGCTCCTCAGCCCGGATGATGCTGTCCTGATCGACCGGTGTGGCCACCACCTGGATCCCCGGGTGCCGGGCGAAGACCTCCTGATGGCAGCGAACGCGGATGGCATGGTTCGGCGCCGTCGGCACCCCCTGCATGATCGCCACCTCACCCTGACCGCCCAGCAGCTGCACCAACCGGGTGGCCGCGATGCGGGCCTGCTGGCAGAAGTCGTTGCCGATGCTGGTGAGCGGAAGACCGGCCGGGGCTTCTGAATCAAACACGTTCACCGCGATGCCCTGGCGGCGCGCCTGCTCCAGCAACGGCTGCAGCCTCTCCGCATCGAGAAGATCGATCGTGATGCCACGGGGCCGCGACCGAATCGCTTCCTGCAGGATCTGCGCCTGCAACCCAGGCTCAGCCTTCGCGGGAGGGCGGTAGTGGATCACAGCCGCGGCCCCGGTCTGGCGCTGAATCATCGCGGCAGCCTCTTCGGCTCCACCGCGAACCGCGTCATACCAAGGATGGCTGAGCTTGGGAATCACCACGAACCGCAGGGGCGGCGGGGCTGCCAACGCCGCAGGTCCCAGCGCCAGGGCCGGCAGCAGCGAGGCACGGAACACCAGCTTCAGGATCGGGGCCGGCAAGGGTCCGGGCAGCCGTGCAGACAACAGCGTCATGGCTCAGGCTCCAGAGGCGAAAGTTCCCGGCTGATGCAGCCTATGCAGGCTTCAGCGGCTCAGCGCCGGCGCACTTTGCCTGGAATCAGGCTGTAACGGATCCGATCAGCGCCGCTGCCTCAAAGCCCCCCCGCCGCAACGCCTCCAGTGCTGCCTCCGCCTTCTCTTCCGGCACGGCAGCCAGCAACGGACCGCAGGTCTGAGGATCAATCAGCAATCCCTCCACGGCCTGCCTGTCCGCGGCATTGCCCACCAGCTGCACCGGCCCCTGCAACAGGGCGAGAGCGCGGCTGTTGGCAGGAGCCAGGCTGCTGGCCTGACCCGCCGCCAGCAGCTCCAACGCCCCGGGTAGAGCTGGGATGGCCTCGGCCAGCAGGGTGACGGCGGTCGTGCCATCCAGCATTTCGCCCAGGTGCCCCAGCAGCCCGAAGCCGGTGATGTCGGTGCAGGCCACGCAGCCATGGGCCGCCAGCAGCTCCAGCAGCGGCGCCTGGCTCTGCTGCATCACCCCCAGGGCATGATCCAGCCACTCGGGTTGGGCCTGTCCTGCGGTGGCGGCGGCAAACAACACGCCGCTGCCGATCGGGCGGCTGAGGATCAGGGCCCAACCGGGCTTCAGCGGGCCCTTGGGCCAGCAGCGCCCTCGTGGCGCCCTTCCATTGATCGTGAGGCTGAGCCCCAGCCCGGGGCAGGGCATGCCCGGGCCCACGGGCAGAGCATCGCGGGCCTCGAGGGTGTGTCCCCCCAGCAGCCGAGCCTCGAGCGGCTCCAGCACCGACAGCACTCCGGCCAGGCTCTGATGCAGCAGATCGGCCTGCAAAGCCCCTGCCAGCACCGGCAGGGTCACCACAGCCTGGGCGCTGCTGACGCGAGCGCCGCTGGCCCACAGGTCGCTGCAGGCATGCAGGGCCGTGAGCCGGCCATTCAGCCAGGGATCGCTCAGCAGAGCTGGGAAACCATCCACGCTCTGCAGCCACAACTCACCGTGGGCGGGCTCTGCCACCAGCGCGGCATCCTCGGCGGCGGCCGGCGGGCCCTGAGCCAGTCGCCCCAGGGCCTCCTCCAGGGGTTGTGCCGCCAGCTTGGCGGCGCAGCCCCGGCAGGCCATGGGTGCGGCCGGGGCCATCGACGGCGGCGGCTGGAGCGACTGGAAGCGCTGCATGAAGCGTCGATCGATCCAATCCTTCCAGCGCCAAAGCCAGCGGCTGGGGCCGAACGCCAGGGGGCCCCACAACGCCACAGCCCTTGGAGGCCCTTGCACGCCACCATCCCCCAGGAGCTGCAGGGCAAGACGCTGCGGTCTCCAGGGATGCAGGGGCTGGCCCTGCAGAGCCCGCTCCAGATTGCCGGCCAGCGCCGCCGCCACCCGCACCGCCCACACCCCGGAGGGAGGCCGGGGGTCGCGGGCCACCACCCCGCAGTCGCCACTGGCGAACAGCCGGGGCTGTCCTTCCACCTGCAGGGTGCGGGTTGTGAGCACCCTTCCGCGTGAATCCACCGGCAATCCACTGCCGGCCAGCCAGGCCGGTGCCCGGCTGCCGGTGCAGGCGATGCGGACACCGCCGATACCTGAGCTGGCACCGGCCCGCTGCAGCGAAACACCCGCCTGCAACAACACCCTCTCCAGCAACCGGTTAGCCCGGGTGGAGCCGAGGGAGAGTCCTCCCGGTTTGGTGTGCAGCTCCGGGTGAAGCCCGCGGGCCTTGAGCGCCAGGGCGATCTCCACCGCCGCCGCGCCGCTGCCCTGCACCAGCACGCCGGGCGCCGCCGGCGTGGCCTCGCACCACTGCAGAAACGGCTCGAGCGGCTTCACCGGCAGGGGTTCGCGGGCTGAGCCGCCCCCGGCAGGGGGCTCACCATCCACCACGGCGCCCAGATCCAGGCTGAGCCAGTCGAAGCGCAGCGGCGCCCGCCCCTGCAACTCCAGCTGCTGCCGCGGCAGGTTGACGGCCGTGATCTCCGCCTCCACGAAGCTCACCCCGGCCAGATCCGCCAGCCGGCGCAGATCGATCGCGGCTTCACGGCGCTCGTAGAGCCCGGCCACCAGGCCCGGCACCATCCCGGAATAGAGCGCTGTACTGCGCCGATTCACCAGGGTGATCCAGGCCTTCGGACGCCGCTGGGGATTCATGGCCCAGATCCGCAGCACCAGGGCATGGCTATGCCCACCGCCCGCCAGCACCAGATGCTCGCGAAGCGAATCGGCTCCCAGGACCAAGGGTCTCTCATCGCTCTGGCTGGAGGCTAAGGGCGTCCCGGCAGACTGGTCTGAGTCTGGGATCGATGGTGGAGAAGCTGCAGAGCCTGCGGGGCATGGTGGATCTGCTGCCGCACCACACCCCCCCGTGGCAGCGGGTGGAGGCCGCCGCGCGGGAGCAGTTCCGCCGGGCTGGTGTGCAGGAGATCCGCACCCCGCTGCTGGAGGCCACCGAGCTGTTCTGCCGCGGCATCGGGGAGGCCACCGATGTGGTGGGAAAGGAGATGTACACCTTCCTCGACCGGGGCGATCGCAGTTGCACCCTGCGGCCGGAGGGAACCGCTTCGGTGGTGCGGGCGGTGATTCAGCATGGACTGCTCAGCCAGGGACCGCAACGGCTCTGGTACGGCGGGCCGATGTTTCGCTACGAACGCCCCCAGGCCGGGCGCCAGCGGCAGTTCCATCAGATCGGCCTGGAGTTTCTGGGCTTTGCGGAGGCCCGCTCCGATGTGGAGGCGATCGCCATCGCCTGGGATCTGCTGGCGGATCTGGGAGTTCAGGAACTGGCCCTCGAACTCAACACCCTGGGCAGCAACGACGACCGGGCCCGCTACCGCGACCAGCTGGTGGCCTACCTGCAACAGCACCGCGACCAGCTGGATTCCGACTCTCAGGAGCGACTGGAACGCAATCCGCTGCGCATCCTCGATTCCAAGAATCCCGAAACCCAGGCCCTGCTCAGCGAGGCTCCCACCCTGGCGGGGGCACTGGACTCCCAGAGCAACGAGCGCTTCGAGCAGGTGAAAGCCGGGCTGAAAGCTCTGCAGATCCCCTTCACGCTCAACCCACGGCTGGTTCGCGGGCTCGATTACTACAGCCACACCGCCTTCGAGATCACCTCCACCAAGCTCGGGGCCCAGGCCACGGTGTGCGGCGGCGGGCGCTACGACGGTCTGGTGGAGCAGCTCGGCGGGGCCCCGACGCCGGCGATCGGCTGGGCACTGGGCATGGAGCGGCTGGCGTTGCTCCTCACCCAGACGGGCACTGCCCAGAAGCATCCAGCTCCCGACCTCTATCTGGTGAACCGGGGACCGACCGCAGAAACGTCAGCCCTGGCCCTGGCCCGCTCTCTGCGGCAGTTCGGTCTCAGCGTGGAGCTCGATGCCAGCGGGGCCTCCTTCGGCAAGCAGTTCAAGCGGGCCGACCGCAGCGGAGCCGCCTGGGCGGCGATCGTGGGTGATTCCGAAGTGAGCCGGAGCGTGGTGCGACTCAAACCCCTGAGGGATGAGGCGGCTGTCGAATGCGAACTCCCCCTGGAGGCCGCGGCCATTTCCGGGTTCCTGACACGCGAAGATCGGTCGTTGTGCCCGCTGGACCCATGACACGCCAAGTCCTGATCACCGGCGGAGCCGGCTTCATCGCCGGCAACCTGACGCACCACTGGTGCAGCGCCCATCCCGGAGATCGGGTCGTGGTGCTCGATGCCCTCACCTATGCCGGCAACCTGGCAACCATCCAGCCCCTGCTTGATTCGGGCCGGATTCGCTTCGTGCAGGGCGACATCACCGACCGAATACTGGTGGACCGACTGCTGGCCGAAGAATCCATCACCCATGTGGCGCACCTGGCTGCCGAGAGCCATGTGGACCGTTCCATCAGCGGCCCGGGCGCCTTCCTCACCACCAACGTGACCGGCACGTTCACCCTGCTGGAAGCCTTCCGGGCCCACTGGCAGCAGGCCGGAGAACCGCTGCACTGGCGTTTCCTTCACGTGAGCACCGACGAGGTGTTCGGCAGCCTGGAGCCCACGGATCCGCCGTTCAGCGAAACCACCGCCTACGACCCTCGCTCGCCCTATTCAGCCAGCAAGGCGGCCAGCGACCACCTGGCCCGTGCCTGGCACCACACCTACGGACTGCCCGTGCTGGTGAGCAACTGCTCAAACAACTACGGCCCGTATCACTTCCCGGAAAAGCTCATCCCGCTCACCTTGAGCAACATCCTTCTGGGTCGGTCGATACCGGTCTACGGAGACGGCCGCAATGTGCGCGACTGGCTTTACGTGGAAGACCACTGCCGTGCACTCGAGCAGATCCTCACTCAGGGCTCGCCGGGCAGCACCTATTGCATCGGGGGCTGCAACGAGGTGGCCAACATCGATCTGGTCACGCTGTTGTGCGAACTGATGGACGATCTGGCACCCCGGCACGGAGTTGAGCTACCGGTGAGCCCAAGCCGTGAGTTAATCACCTACGTGGCCGACAGACTCGGCCATGATCGACGCTACGCGATCGATGCGACGCGAATCGAATCCGAATTGGGTTGGACACCCCAGGTGACGGTGGAAGAGGGGCTGCGGCGCACTGTGGTGTGGTACCTCACCCATCAGGATTGGTGGCAGCCACTGGTGCAACGTCAGCCCTCCTGACGGGGGGCCGAGGGTTCAGGCCGAACCGACTCCGGTGTAAGAGCCGTAGAAGAACAGGCCCACCACGAAGATCACCGCCATGCCACCGGCGGTGGCAACGAGCCACAGGGGGAGAATTCCTTCGGTCCAGCGGGAACGCCAGGCCACAGCAGGGCGGCCATCGGGGAGACGGTCTGGAATACGACCGTCTGGAAGACCGGATTTCTTACCGCTCATCGCAGTTCAACAGAAAGGGAACAAGGTTCAAACTGAATCGCTGAACAGCGATTAATTGAAGAAATAGCTGGAGAACAGAATGCCGGTCACAAAGACCAGCAGCAGACCCAGGTAGAGGCTGGTTCGGTTCAGCTCAACAGGGAGATTGTTTGGGTTGGGATTGCGTTCCATGGCCGGATCAGGCGTTCAGCGACGAATGAATTGCATGGCAGCGAGGGCCCCGAGGAAAAAGACCGTGGGAATCCCGAGCGCATGAACGGAGAGCCAACGCACCGTGAAGATCGGGTAATTGCGCGGCGTGGTTGAAGCGGTTGATTGAGTCATGACAGGGGTTATCGCAGTCGCTGGTCAAGCTGGGTCTTGCCGTCGTAACGCTGACTGACCACAGGAGCCTTGCTCTCGGAGGCTTGGAAGTAGGCGTCAGGCCTCGGGGTGCCGAAGGCATCGTAGGCCAGACCTGTGGAGACGAACAGAAACCCCGCCAGGAAGATGGCCGGCAGGGTGACGGCATGAATCACCCA
>JAYKHC010000019.1:0-3035 GCA_035285465.1 Cyanobacteriota bacterium | reverse complement strand
GGCGGCCATCGAGGCGCAGCTGGTCGGGGCGCCGCAGCGGCTCCAGCAGATCCAGATAGGGGCCGTAGCCCAGCCACACGGTGCTGCGGGCGAGGGCCTCGCGGGCTTCGGGGGTGAGCAGATCGAGCCGGCCGGGGCCGCTGCCCACCAGATGCAGGTGGCCGCGCTGCGGAGCCCACTGCTGTGCAGCCGCGGCAATGGCGAGCGTGGCAGCACCCCGTTCACCCTCGCGGCGCTGCTCGATCCGCTTGGGCATCAGCAGTCCGGCGTCGGGGCCTGCGGCCAGCAGGGAGGCGGCTTCCGCCACGCTCGGGGTGCCCATCTCGGCAGCCACGGCGGCCGAAGGGTTCGGCACCGCCAGCGCTGCGAGAGTCTCCGGTTCAAAGAACCGCAGCGGCCAGTCCCGCTGCTGGGCGAGCTCCAGCAGGGCCGGCTCATCGGCCTTGCGGCTCGCACTGGCCAGCCCGACCACCGCCTCAGCAGCCAGCTGCTCCTCACCGAGGCTGCGATCGATCAGCCGCTCCAGCAGGGCCAGGCTGGTGCCGCGCTCACACCCCATCCCCAGCCAGAGGGTCGGGGGATGCCAGCGGCACCCGGGTCCCTGGCGGCAGCTCACCACCAGCGGGGCTCCCGGCTCGCTGCCGGGCTGCAGGTTCAGAGCTGCGGCGCCAGGCAGCTGCTGCCAATGGGTGCTGCCGCTCTCCTGGCGGAACGCCAGCGGCTCGCCGCTGGCGGCCCTCTGCATCAGGGCGCTCCAGTCGCCCCGGCCGCGCCGCCAGCCCCAGGTTGTGCCGAAGCTATCGAGTGCCAGCCGGCCCGAGCCGCTGCTGGCCCCGGTGAGCACGGCCGTGCCCCCCAGCAGGGCTGCGACGCGCTGGCTCAGGGCCTCGGCGCCCGCGCTGTGGCCGCCCAGCAGCGGAATGGCGAAGCGCCCCTGGGGATCCACCACCACCACGGCCGGATCGCGCTGCTTCTCGGTGAGCAGAGGGGCGATCAGCCGCGTCACCAGCCCAGCCGCGCCCACCACCACAAACCCGGCACTGCTGCTCCACTGGCGGGCGAGCGTGTCGGCGGCACCGGGATCGGAGCCGCTACCGACCACACTCTCCACGACTCCGGCCTGCAGCAACCGGGCCAGAACACCCTCAGCCGAGGGGCTGAACCCCAGGCCCCAGCAACGTGGGCTTCGCCCTGAGCTTGGCGGATTCACAGTTCCGCATCCGTCCTGGGAGCAGGCTCGGGTTCAGCCCCGCTGGACTCGCTCTGATCCTCCTCGGCGGGAAACTCCAGTGACTCGCGGGTGATCGGATCCATGGCAGCAGATTCCCCTTGCAACTCCTCTGGATCTGACCGCTCTGGCAGCTCCGCCTCCGTGTTCGGCTCCTCCTGAATAACCGCGTCCCGGGTGGGGGTCTCCTCCGGTGAAGAAACCTGGATCGGGGGCTCAGCAGGCGGAACCGGGCCCTCACCCAGCAACGCCGCCAGCTCATCGGGAGCAAGGGCTCCGGCCAACAAGCGCGGCTGCTCAGAGCTGGTGAGACTGACCTCCCGGACCCGCGTGTTGAAGGGGGGGTTGAGAGGTTCACCCCGACCATCCAGCAGCTCCATCACCAGTGCGTTGCTTCCAGAACCCCATCCCTTCAGCCAGAGCGGCATGTTCTGATCAAGCAGAAAGGACTCTCCGTTGACAGTCACGCGCAACCGCCAACTGTCATCCCCCTCGGTCAGGCGCTGCAGGGGCGCGTCATAGAGCAGCCAATCCAGCAGCACCGGTTCGCTGCGACTCAGGTCTGCAGGGCTGACCACGATCAGCTCAGGGGTTCCTGGTGGAGGCAGCGCGAGGGGATTGGCGACCAGAGCCTGAACCCGCAGCCGCGCCGAAGCACCGGGATTCTTCACCGCTTCACCCCAGGGACGGGCGGCATAGGCCGTGATCCGGTGGCTCCCGGGAGCCAGGGCGGGCATGCGCAGCTCCACCACATCGCCCGCCGGGGTGGAGCGGTGCTCGGTCAGTCTCAGCGGCGGCTGATCATCGATCTGAACAGCGAGGTGAGGGCCGAGTCCGAGCTGACCGGCATCAACGAGAGGCCAGTCCCTGACGTACAGCCGCAGGGTCCACTCAGCAAGCGGAAGGGTGCTGCCATCCTGCGGCTCATCGATGCGGACACGCGGATCACGGTCGAGGAGAGCCTCCTGGAGCTGGCGCACAGCTTCAGGAGGGGCCACTTCCTGCATGCGGCCTGAGGGCGCCGTCGCCGGCAACCTCTGAGCACCACTCTGCTTCAGCAGCTGCTGACAGCCGGAAGGAAGCAGAAGCAATCCGCAGATCATCACAGCGGTGAAGACTGCAGTCCATTTCCGTGCGATCCGGTCGAGCCGGACAACACCATTCAGGAGCAGTGGCATCGGCAAGGCGCTGAGCTCAGGCCTACAAGCTGACCAACATTCTGCTTGGGCACGGAGAACCTCGTTCGTTAATAGCCAAAGCGCTCAATCAGCAGCCCTCCATATCATCGGGAACGCCCACGAAGAGGCCGTGCAATGTCTGCAACTGGCCGCCAAACCCCAGTGCTGGCCTGAGGATCAGCCGGATTGAACCTTTGTAACTTCAGGGCCGGAGGCCTCGAAATCGACCCCTATACTTCCGCCAGCGGTCCCCTATCTGGGGCCCAAAGCCCCAGTGACTGCATCGGCTCCAGCAGCTACGCACCACTGGAGCCCATGGCCTGTTTCCGGCTCCGCCGGATCGGGACACTGGGCCCTCACACCAAAGGTGGACCTCCACCTCGACTCCGTCCCTCGAGGAACCTCTCGATGACCATCAGCCCACCAGAGCGTGGGAAAACGGCGAAAGAGCTGGTCGAACGGGTCAACAACCCGGCGACCTTCGAGCTTTTCGAAAAGCCCGGCCACTTCGATCGCTCCCTCGCCAAGGGTCCCAAAACCACCACCTGGGTTTGGAACCTCCACGCCAACGCTCACGACTTCGACAGCCACACGAGCGACCTCGAAGAGGTCTCTCGCAAGATCTTCTC
>JAYKHC010000018.1:0-10778 GCA_035285465.1 Cyanobacteriota bacterium | reverse complement strand
ACAGGGCCGCATCGGGGTCGCTGCCGCGCAGGGATTTGATGAAGGCGCTGATCGTGTCGAAGTGGGCGTCGCCCTGCTTGTCGTAGAGCACGGCCCGCTGCTGGATCGACTCCTCGGCGATCGCCAGGCTGATGTGGATCTGTCCATCGTCGCTGGGCTCCGTCGTCTCGACGGCCAGCTCCAGGGCATTGAGCAGGCTGCGGGCATCGCCGCCGGCCACATCCACGAGGTGGTCAGCGGCCGCCGGGCTGAGGGTGATGGTGCGATCGCCGTAGCCCCGCTCGGGGTCGGCCAGGGCCCGCTGCAGCAGCTGGTGCAGATGGGCTGGCTCGAGCGGCTGGAGACGGAACAGGCGCGAGCGGCTCACCAGCGCCTTGTTCACCTCGAAGGTGGGGTTTTCGGTGGTGGCCCCGATCCGGGTGAGGGTGCCGTTCTCCACCCAGGGCAGCAGGGCGTCCTGCTGGGCGGCGTTGAAGCGGTGCACCTCATCGATGAACAGGAGTGTGCGCAGGCGGTGCTGCTCCAGTCGCCGCCGGGCGTGATCAACTTCGGCGCGGAGATCCTTCACGCCGGCCAGCACGGCGTTGAGCGAGCTGAAGTGAGCCCGGGTGCTGCCGGCGATGATCCGGGCCAGGGTTGTCTTGCCCACACCCGGCGGGCCGTGCAGGATCAGATTGCCGACTCGGTCGGCGGTGACGGCGCGGCGCAGCAGTCGGCCCTGGCCAAGAATCGCCTCCTGGCCCACAAAGTCGTCGAGGCTGCGGGGGCGCAGTCGATCAGCCAGGGGCGCGATCCGGGCCAGGGTGGTTTCGGCCTGATGGCTGAACAGGTCGCCCAACACACAAGCGGGCCGCTGGCCCGCAGCTGCTCCGGCCATCATCGGGCCCGCAGCGATACGCTCCGGCCATGCCCCCCGCCCTGCTGCAGCCCGCACGCCTTCTCCTGGCCGCCTCGATCAGTTTCGGTCTGCTGACGGGGTGTCGACAGCCCGGCCCGCAGCGGCGCCTTCCCACGGTGATCAGCGAACCGGTCCGGCCCGCCGTGTTCCGGGAGACCGTTGAAACGATCGGCACCCTGGAGGCCCGTGATCAGGTGCAGCTGGCAGCTCAGGCCGGTGGGAGGGTCCAGCGCCTCCTCGTGGCCCAGGGGGATCGGGTGCAGCGTGGTGCGTTGCTGCTGGTGCTGGATCAGACCCAGCTGCGGGCCGAGGTGGCCAGCCTGCGCGCCCAGATGCAGACCAGCCGACTCAACTATCAGCGCTATGCCGACCTGGTGCGCATGGGAGCGGTCAGCGCCATTGAACGCGACCAGTACCGCCAGGCCTATGTGGCGGCCCGGGAAGCGCTGGTGGCGCGGGAGGCGGATCTGGCCTTCAAGGATCTGCGGGCTCCGATCGACGGCACCATCGGAGAGCTGAGGGTGAAGCCGGGCGATGTGCTGGTGGCCGGCTCCCCTCTGGCCGTGCTGTTACGCAATGATCGCCTGCTGGTGCGACTGGATGTGCCGGCCGAGCAGGCCGATCGGGTGCGCCCAGGTCAGGGGGTGGAGCTTCTCGATGCAGGCGGTCGTGTTCTGGCGCAGGCGGTGGTGAGCGGCATCGATCCCCTGGTGATCGCCGCCAGCCAGGCGCTGCTGGTGCGGGCGGAGCTGAAGGATCGCCAGCAGGGTCTGCGGGCGGGGATGCGACTGAACGCCCGACTGCTGCTCGAACGGCGCGAATGGCCGGCCGTGCCGTTCACGGCGGTCATCAGCCAGTCGGGCCAGTTTTTTGTGTATCGGGTGGGTGACCTGGCGGCCTTGAAACGTGAGCCTGGGCAGGTGTCGATCTCCGGGCTGGGCGGTCTTCCTGCTGACAGCCGTTTTGCCCTGCAGACCCCTGTGCGCCTGGGCCCGTTGCAGAACAGTCACTATCCGGTGCTGAGCGGCCTGGCCTCCGGCCAGCCGGTGATCACCAGCGGAGTGTTGAACCTTCGTCATGGGGCTCCCGTGAAGGTGGCGGCGGGTGATCCTGTTCCGTGATTCCGCTAAGTTCCGGGCTCTCCAGTGATGTTCATGCCGCGCGGCCCGTTCTTGTTTCAGGTGCTGGCGATCGGTGTTCTGACAGCTCCTCTGGCGGCCTGCGTGCGGGTGCCAGCCCCGGCCCCGCAGGCTTCCTTCAAGTTGGTCGGGCCTTCGCGGCAGATCTTCTACGAGCAGGCCACTTACCAAAGCACGCTGGAGTCGGTGGCCAATGTGCCCCTGGCGGCCGAGATCGATGGTCGCATCGTTTCCATGACGGTGAAGGAGGGCCAGCTGGTGCGCCCGGGGGATCTGCTGTTCCGTCTTGATCAGATTCAGCTGCAGGCCAATCTGGCCACGGATCAGGCCGAAGCCCGCCGGGATCGCCTCAATGCCGAGCGCTACATCTTTCTGAATCAACAGGGGGCGGTCTCCACCAAGGAGCGGGATTACTACATCACCCAGGCGATTGCCAGCGCCGAGAAGGTGAGGTCAAGTTCCGCGACCCTGGCTTACAAGGATGTCAGGGCACCCATCGCCGGGATGGTGGGCAACATCAACCTGAAAACCGGGGCGGTTGTTCGCGAAGGGGAAACCATCGTGAACATCATTGATAACCGCCGTCTGTGGTTGCGGATGGATGTTCCTGCTCAACTGGCCTATCGCGTGAAGCTGGGCCTTCCTGTGGAACTGCAGGCGCCGGACCGAACACCCCTGAAGGTGCGGGGCAAGGTCACGTTCATGGCTCCCTCCATCGATCGCCGCACCCAGACCCTGTTGGTGAAGGCCACCTTTGACAACCCCGATGCTGCTCTGCGTGATCAGCAGCGCGTTCAGGCCATCCTCCGTTTCGGAAGTGGCGAACAACTGGCCATCCCTCAGGGAGCCCTGCTGCTTCAGGCCGGGCAGTCTTTCGTCTTCCGGGCTGTTCCGGTGGACGAAGCACAGCGCCTGATCGGAACTCCGATCAGCCCGCCCCCGCCGCCGGGTTCCCTGGTGGCACTCCAGACACCTGTGACGCTCGGTCCTCTGCAGGAGGGGAACTTCGCTGTGATCAAGGGCCTGGAGCCCCGCGATCGGGTTGTTCTAGGAAATCTGGCCCAGCTGCGCAGCGGCATGGTGATTCCGCAGCGATGAGTCTCTCCGACACGTTCATCCGGCGGCCTGTTCTCAGCACCGTCTGCAGCATCCTGATTCTGATGGCGGGGGTGATCTCCCTGCCGCTCCTTCCGATCGAGAACCTGCCGAACATCGCACCGCCCACGATTCAGGTGACGGCGAATCTGCCGGGCGCCGATGCGCTCACCGTGGAGAGCGCCGTGACCGGTCCGCTCGAGGAGCAGATCAACGGCGCACCGGGGATGGATTACATCAGCTCCAACAGCACCAGCCAGGGCGTCAGTCAGATCAATGTGGTCTTTCAGGCCGGCACCGATCCAGACATTGATCAGGTGAATGTGCTGAACCGGGTTCAGACAGCATCTGCTCAGTTGCCCGAGCAGGTGAACAATCAGGGAGTCACCGTTCAGCAGACGGCGACCAGTTATCTGTTGGTCTACAACCTTACGTCCACGGAGGGTCAATTCAGTCGCGAATATCTTAATGGCCTCTATCAGTTGAATCTGGCTTATCCGCTCAGCCGGGCCGATGGTGTAGGGCAGGTAACGGTGTTCGGAGCCACCGATCCGGCCTACAGATTGTGGGTCGATCCTGCCAGGCTCAGCCGCTTCAACCTCACGATCCTGGATGTGGAGGAGGCGCTCCGTTCGCAGAACCAGATCGTTGTGGGCGGCAGCATCGGTGGCCCGCCGGCGTCAGCTGATAATCCCACCAACATGCCGATTGTTGTGCAGGGCAACCTGCTCACGGTTGAGGATTTCGAGAATCTTGTGCTCAGCCGAGGCCCCTCCGGTGCTCTCAGCGACACCGGGCCCGATGGAAGCCTTATTCGCTTGCGTGATGTAGGTCGCGCTGAATATGCCTTTCAGAACTTCAATCAGGCGGCTATCAATGGCATTTCTGGTTACCCATGTATTGGATTCGGTGTCATCCAGCTGCCGGGCGGAAATGCCATCACAACGGCTGCTGCGGTGGACAAGGTTCTGGATCAGTTCCGCTCAACACTGCCCCCCGGTGTGAAGCTGGAGAAGGTTTTTGATCAAACCGATTTCATCAATGCATCAATCTTTGGCGCCCTTGATGCCTTAAGGGATGCTGTTGTGCTGGTTCTTCTGATCATCTTCCTGTTCCTGCAGGACTGGAAGGCCACCATGGTTCCGGCACTGGCCCTGCCGATTGCGCTGCTCGGAGCCATGATCTTCGTGAAAGCCTTCGGGTTCTCCATCAACGAACTCACGCTGCTTGGGGTGATCCTGGCCACAGGGCTTGTGGTGGATGACGCCATCGTGGTGGTGGAGGCGGTTGAGGCACGGATGAAAGCTGGCGACAAGCCTTTCGCGGCAGCCTCCAATGCGATGAAGGAGCTCACCGGAGCGATCCTGGCCACGGCGCTGGTGCTGCTTGCGGTGTTCATCCCCGTCACCTTCTTCCCAGGAGCCACCGGTGTGATCTACCGCCAGTTCGCGCTCACGATTGTGTTCTCGATTCTGGTGAGCACCTTCAATGCGATCAGCGGGAAGCCGTTGCAATCAGCCCTGTTGCTGGGGGGAGGCAAAACAAGGCCAGGCGGTCGTGGCTGGATCTTGATCGGAGCCGGATTCGGTGCCGCCTACGGATATCTCTTCGGTGGTTGGATGTGGTTGCTGTTGTTCGGTGGGCTCGGTGCTCTGGTGGGTCGTTATCTCGAACCGATCTTTTCGGCCTTCAACACCCAGTTCGACCGCTTTTCCAAAGGGTATGCGGAGTTGCTTGAGAAGGCCATCCGCCGTCGGCGAATGGTTGTGAGTGGCGTGCTGGGTGGGGTGGTCCTGACGGCTCTGGCCTTTGTGGCGATTCCCTCGGGCTTTGTTCCCATTGAGGATCAAGGCTATGGCCTCGGGATCATCCAACTACCTCCTCAGGCGTCCTTGGAGCAGACGATGAAGGTGGCTGATCGTGCCCGCACCATCCTTGCTGATGAATCGGAAGTGGTGAGCGGCGAATTCATCGGGGGGGCCGGCTTTAACGGTGGAGCTCTGAACCAGGGTCTGTTCTTTTTCGGATTGAAACCGATTGAGGAGCGCACTGCTTCTGATCAATCCGCGCGGGCGGTTGTGGCCAGGCTGAACAGCCAGTTCAAGGAGATCGAGGGGGCCAGAGTTCTGGCACAGCAGCCGGCCGCTGTGCCAGGGTTCAGTGCCCAGGGCGGACTGTCCTTTCAATTCAACGACCTGAGCAATGGCGGCTACAGCTTCAGCAATCTGCTTGAGATGGCGAATCGACTGATCGACAAGGCTAAAGCTACCGGCTCTTTCTATAACCTTTACACCCAGTTTGTCAGCGATGCGCCCGTCTGGCGGTTGGAGCCAGACCGCGATCGAATGGCCTCGCTTCAGGTTGATTTCAGCACAGCGATGAAGGTGCTTGGAGCGATTAATGGTGGCACTTTTGTCAATCAGACCTATGAGAATGGTCAGTACAGGCAGGTGTATGTGCAGGCTGAAGGTACCCAGCGAGAAGTGATTGAGAGCCTGGATAATCTCTACGTTCCGGCGGCTGGAGGTGTTCAGATTCCGCTCACAGATCTGGTGAGGGTCCGCCTTGACAGCGCACCGCCAATCATCAGTCACTTTGATCTCAACCGAACGGTCCTGATTCAGGGGTTTGAGGCCATCGGCAAAAGCAGCGGCCAGGCCATCGACACACTCAGTGCCACGTTCAGACAGCTCAATCTGAGCAACATCGGCATGGCCTGGTCGGCTCTAAGTCGCTCGGAAGTAGCCGCTGGATCTCTCGCGGCTCTGGTGTTCGCGCTGGGGTTGGTTGTTGTGTATCTGGTGTTGTCGGCTCAATACGGCAGCTACATCGACCCTCTGGTCATTCTGATGACAGTACCTCTGGCAATTCTTGGGGCCTTGCTTTTCCTGGTGATGAATCATCAGGTGAACAATGTCTATGCCCAGGTGGGTCTGGTCACTCTGATCGGCCTGGCGGCCAAGAACGGCATCCTGATTGTTGATCTGGCCAACCAGCGCATGGAGGCTGGCCTCTCGGAGGTGGAGGCGGTTCTGGGCGCGGCCCAGTCCAGGCTCAGGCCAATCCTGATGACGGCATCAGCCGCCCTTTCCGGCTTCTTTCCCCTTGTGGTGGCCAGTGGCGCCGGAGCCATGAGTCAGCGTTCGATCGGCTCGGTGATCTTCGGTGGCCTGTTGGTGGCCACGTTGATGAGCCTGTTTGTGGTGCCTGCCTTCTATGTTCTGATGAAGCGGCTGGAGAAAGAGTGGTTTTCGGCGGGTTTGAGTGATCCATCGTTGCCTGCTCCGTGATGCCGCTTCCCCATCCACCTGGCTATGTTCCCCGTCGCCAGACCCGGATGGATCGTCGCCGGGTGCTGCTGGCGGGGCTGGTGTTTGCCTTGATCGCCGTTGTGCTGCTGGTGCTGGGGCGCCGCGCTGCGGCCCATGCCGGTAACGCCCTTCCCCATGCCTCACTGGAGCGGGTCCTGCTGGTGGTGCTGGTGGCCGGCGGCTGCGGCGCCTGGGGAGAAACCATGCGGCAGCTGGCGGCGATCGCCCGTGTGGGCAACCAGGATGATTGAGACCCCTGGATCGATCATGAACATCCAGCCCTACTGTTGATCCTGTTGTGTTGAGGTGGGTGCTCAGAGATCTGGCGCTGGATGTGAGTGGCAGGAGTGTGTCGCACCAGGCCAAGCGGAACATTCACACCAGGGCTGTTCCCCAGGTCCGAGCTGTCGTCGGCATCTCCGAGGCCCCATGAGCAACCTCCCTGACTCAGCAGCCTGTGCCCCCAGGCAGTGATGCATGTTCACCTCTCCGGTTTGATGCTCGGTTGGTGTTCCCGCTCGAAAAGGCCTATCAGGTTGTCGTCGAATGTTACTGAATTGACCACCCAACCGCTGGCATTTCGATAGTAAGTGATTATCCATCGCGTCGCATGACGCTCGAACCTCTGGATGTAAGTCCGGCGTACGAATGAAGTTCCAACGATATCCTCTCGGATGAATTCGTATCCAAGTACCTCGCCAAACCGTTCCTTCATGCCAGGCAATTGAAGCCTGGTTTGTTCGATCATGGCCTCAAGCTCCGAGGCTGGGAGCGGCCATGACCTGGAAAGGTCTTGAAGGGCGCCCTCAAGGTCGCCCTTGCCCACCTTCTTCATCGCTGAGTCGGATTGAGATCGAAGGTCATCGGTATTGACGATGACATCAAGAGCACGAACAGGTCTGGCCGATGGAAGTGCAATCGATGCGGCGAATAGAAAAGCAATCAACATGCGCATCGATGTCCTTATCGAAGAAATATGCAGTGGGTCTGTGCGGCTCTACTAAAAACCTGGTTTGCGTGCAATCTGGATAAGTCTATAGGCTGTAATTGCTTGTTCGTCAGAGTGATCGATCAGGTTGAAGGGATATCCCCTGAGTACCAGGCGATGCGATCTGTCGTACGCCGGTGAGCGTGCCTGTGGTTTTTTGAGAGCAAGTGCTGTGGCATCTTCAACAGCCTCAGGAAATCTGGTTCCAAAACCATCTGCAACTCGATGCTAGCAGGCCACTTCAGCAAGAACCTCAAGCCTTGCAGGTTCCATCAACAGAGCGCGATTCACTGCGGGATCTGACTTGCTTCTGCAAATGTCTGCTCTGCTGAATACGCAGAAATACAACTCTTTTCAATGGCTTCAATTCGCAGGCCAGAACTGTCCAATAAAAGGCACCTACCTCAGAACTCAGGTCATCTGGGAGCGCACGAACCGATCCCACAGACGCGTGGGCAGCAGCCGGCTGGCGATCACCGACACCGACTGATGCCCCACCAGATAGCGAGCCCGGGGGCGAGGCGCGGTGAGCGCCGTTTCGATCGCGCCTGCCACCACCAGCGGCGATGACGCCCCGCGATAGACGCTGCTCCAGCCGGCGCGCACCTTGCGCATCATGGGCCCGTAGATCGGGCAGCTCTGGGCCTGCTGAATCGAGGGGTCGGCCACCGCCGCAAACTCGGTGGCGATCAGCCCCGGTTCGATCAGCACCACCTGCAGCCCGAAGCTGTGCAGCTCGAGCCGCAGGGCATCGCTGATCGCCTCAAGCGCGTGCTTGCTGGCCCCATACCAGCCCGAACCAGGGCTGACCCACTGCCCCGCGATCGAGGACACGTTGACGATGCGGCCGCTGCCGCGCTGTCGCATCGCCGGAATCAGCAACTGGGTGAGGCCCATCAAGCCGAACACATTGACTTCAAAGATCGCCCGCGCCCGCTCCAGCGGCATCGTTTCGAGCGGGGCTACCTCGCCGAAGCCGGCATTGTTGACCAGGGCGTCGAGCACACCCACCCTCTGGCTCACATGCTCGGCCAGCTGCTGTCGCGAGGCTGGATCGGCGATATCGAGCGGCAGCACGACGGCGCCGCGGGCGGCGAGCGGCGCCATCGCCTCCACCCGACGCGCAGCCGCCAGCACCCGCCAACCCTTCTGCAGCAAGTGCTCGGCGACCACCGCGCCGATGCCGCTCGAGGCACCGGTGATCAGCACGCTGGGAGCTGTCATGGATACGGTTGGAAAGTGCCGAGGCTAAGGAAACCGCTTCAACCCGGCAGCGATGGCTGGCAGAACAGCACGATCAACCAGATCCCCCCGACAATCGGAATCAGACCGACGAAGATCCACGGCCAGGATTTGCCGATGTCACGCAGACGCCGCACCACCAAGGGGATTCCAGGGACCACGCTCGCCACGGTGTAGAAAGCCTGCAGCTGGCGGGAGATCAGGCCGATCAGCAGGCTCACGATCAGGTTGGCCAGCACGAACCACCAGTAATCGCCGCGATTCGAGCGGCCTTCGTAGGCAAAGGATCGGCTCCAGGCCGAGCTGTAGGCCTCAATCAGACGCACGGCATCACCCCATTTGCGCCCGTTTTAGACAGACCGCAGCAATCCTGCCATCGCGGCGCGCCGGCCATCGAGTGGTCTGCCCCACGTCCGGGAACCTCAGGACTGCTCAAGCCGGCGCGCAATCACCCCCAATACCACCAGCGAAGCGGCCAGGGCAATCAGCAGGGCAATCATTATGGTTCACACGAATCTCAGCGCCGATCCTGCCGTCGCTTTTTTGATGGCTGTTGATCGGGTGTAGCAATTAATCTGACTGTTGGCAGTTATTGAAGATGAGGGGAATACGCTTCAGGGTGGTGGCCAAACGCGAGGCGCCTCTGGCAAACTTCGACGTTGCCACTTCGCCATCGCGTGACCCTTGGCTGCTCTCAACAGGATGCAATGACCAGGCCTAAGCTCCGATCCTTCGAACGCTTGCCATCATCTGGCCGCAAGGCGTGTTCAGCGCAGAAGTAACCCATAAGATAGCGGCTCAGGTGAATGGTGGTGTCAGAACGTGGCAGGAGTGTCTGGTTCGAGAAGTGGCAACACCCTCGCAGTCCCCATCGCCATGACAGCTGAGGAAGTCCGCTCGATGAATTTTACTTTCCTTATTCTCCAGTCAAGGCTCTTTAGCTGATCAGACAGAACAACACCACTCACGGCAGATCCATCAGGAAGCTACGCCTCGAGGGAGTATCCCTTGACCTTCGATGTAAGGGGCAAAAAACGCCAGTCCAACCTTTTCGTTGTAAGACTTTGGAGATAGAACTAGTGCAGGTCTTCTTCCTCGCTGTTCACTTCCGGCTTGTGGTGTGAACTCCAGCCACACCAGATCACCTCGATCGGGCACGTAGGACGACATCAGAATGCTTCGGTCCCTACGGCATCTCCCGCATCAACAAAAGCGTGGATGTTTTCTGGTGTGACACCCGCAAGAAGATCCCCCAGATGGAGACGACTTGGCACAGAAGGCCTTAAGACCAGTTCACCATCCTTCACGGTAAGACTGACCTCAGTGCCGGCCCCCAACCCAACTTCCTCTGCCAAGCCGCGTGGAATCCTCACGCCAAGGCTGTTTCCCCACTTCTGAACCTTCGTTTGCATGCCCCAGCAGCGGCTATGCATTGACTATACCACTCTTTAGACCAGCGGCCTGCGCGTCATCTCTCAAACGCTTGCCATCACCTGGCCGTAAGTCATGTTCAATGAAAGAGATAACCTTACGGCGGCGGTTCAGGTGCATGGCAGTGTTAGCTGACCAGCGCTTTTGCCTGGGGCGCTGGCGCGCCTCGAAGCAGGCCTTCCACACTTAAATCCTCATCGATATCTGGCCAGTGGATTCCGTAGCCAGCCCCAGCAATCTCCCAGTTATCACGCTCCTGGGAAGTTGCATGAAGAAGCCTTGGGAACCAAGCCAACGGCACCGAGATAGATCGTCCATCCGCCAAGTCGACGATCAGCCTGTCCTCTGTCAAGGCAACGTCAGTGACCTGCTCACCAGGGTTAGCCATGAAACTCCTCCCATGCCTTCAGTAGGTTAGCTCTGTTCAAGCTGACCAGTCGTTCAATCTCTCTCTGCTCCCTGGCGCCAAAGCCAAGGCTCGATGCCAGTGCAACGGGAACAAGCCAGACTTTGCATGACGCCTTATCTCTGTCAACATGAACATGGGGTGGCTCGTTTGGCTCGTGACTATAGAAGTAGATCCGGTAAGGTCCACTTCTGAGGATTGTGGGCATCCGAAATCGCTACCATCACTCTGAGGATACCGACCACGGCCTTACTGTGCAGCTAACGCT
>JAYKHC010000017.1:0-4154 GCA_035285465.1 Cyanobacteriota bacterium | reverse complement strand
GCCGAGCGCGTCATTGTCAATCAGATCGTGCGCTCGCCTGGGGTTTACTTCAAGGACGAGCAGGACAAGAACGGCCGCAAGACCTTCAACGCCAGCCTGATCCCCAACCGGGGTGCATGGCTCAAGTTTGAGACCGATAAGAACGATCTGCTGCATGTCCGGGTTGATAAAACCCGCAAAATCAATGCCCACGTGTTGATGCGGGCCATCGGCCTTTCAGACAACGACGTGCTCGACAAGCTGCGTCACCCCGAGTACTACCAGAAGTCGATCGAGGCCTCCAACGACGAGGGCATCTCCTCGGAGGACCAGGCCCTGCTCGAGCTCTACAAGAAGTTGCGCCCCGGTGAACCGCCCTCGGTGAGCGGCGGCCAGAGCCTGCTCTACAGCCGCTTCTTCGATCCCAAGCGCTACGACCTGGGTCGGGTGGGCCGCTACAAGATCAACAAGAAACTGCGCCTCACCATCCCCGATGCGGTTCGCACCCTCACCCCGGAGGATGTGCTCAGCACGATTGATTACCTGATCAACCTGGAACTCGACGTCGGCGGCGCCACTCTCGACGACATCGACCACCTCGGCAACCGGCGCGTCCGCTCCGTGGGGGAACTGCTTCAGAACCAGGTGCGCGTGGGCCTCAACCGGCTCGAACGGATCATCAAGGAACGGATGACCGTCGGCGAAACCGAAAGTCTCACACCGGCCCAGCTTGTGAACCCCAAGCCGCTGGTGGCGGCGATCAAGGAATTCTTCGGCTCCAGCCAGCTGAGCCAGTTCATGGACCAGACCAACCCTCTGGCGGAGCTCACCCACAAACGCCGGATCAGCGCCCTGGGGCCCGGCGGTCTCACCCGCGAACGGGCGGGCTTCGCCGTGCGCGACATTCACCCCTCCCACTACGGGCGCATCTGCCCGATTGAAACGCCGGAAGGTCCGAATGCCGGCCTGATCGGTTCGCTGGCCACCCACGCGAGGGTGAACGAATACGGGTTCATCGAAACCCCCTTCTGGAAAGTGGAAAACGGGGTGGTGCTCAAGCAGGGCGATCCGATCTACCTCTCCGCCGACCTGGAGGACGAATGCCGCATCGCCCCCGGCGACGTGGCCACCGATGCCCAGGGCCAGATCAGCGCCGAGCTGGTGCCGGTTCGCTACCGGCAGGACTTTGAGAAAGTTCCTCCCGAACAGGTGGATTACGTGCAGCTTTCACCGGTGCAGGTGATCTCTGTGGCCACCTCCCTGATTCCCTTCCTCGAGCATGACGACGCCAACCGTGCCCTGATGGGCTCGAACATGCAGAGGCAGGCTGTGCCCCTGTTGCGTCCCGAGCGTCCGCTGGTGGGCACAGGCCTGGAAACTCAGGTGGCCCGCGACTCGGGGATGGTTCCCGTCACCCGGGTGAACGGCACGGTCACCTTCGTGGATGCCACCGCGATCGTGATCCGCGATGAGAACGGGATGGATCACACCCACTACCTGCAGAAATACCAGCGCTCCAACCAGGACACCTGTCTCAACCAGCGCCCGATCGTCCGCCAGGGTCAGCCGGTGATCGCCGGCCAGGTGCTGGCCGATGGATCAGCCTGTGAAGGTGGCGAGATCGCCCTCGGCCAGAACGTGCTGATCGCCTACATGCCCTGGGAGGGCTACAACTACGAAGACGCCATTCTGGTGAGTGAGCGTCTGGTCACCGACGATCTCTACACCTCCGTACACATCGAGAAGTACGAGATTGAAGCCCGGCAGACCAAGCTTGGCCCCGAGGAAATCACCCGTGAGATCCCCAACGTGGCCGAAGAGAGCCTGGGGAACCTCGATGAGATGGGCATCATCCGCATCGGGGCTTACGTGGAAAGCGGTGACATCCTGGTGGGCAAGGTCACTCCCAAAGGGGAATCCGACCAACCACCCGAGGAGAAGCTGCTGCGCGCAATCTTCGGAGAGAAAGCCAGGGATGTGCGCGACAACTCACTGCGGGTGCCCAGCACGGAGCGCGGCCGTGTGGTCGATGTCCGCACCTACACCCGGGAGCAGGGTGATGAACTTCCCCCCGGCGCCAACATGGTGGTGAGGGTGTACGTGGCACAGCGCCGCAAGATCCAGGTGGGCGACAAGATGGCCGGACGCCATGGCAACAAGGGGATCATCAGCCGGATCCTTCCCCGGGAAGACATGCCCTACCTGCCCGATGGCACCCCCATCGACATCGTGCTCAACCCCCTGGGGGTGCCGAGCCGGATGAACGTGGGTCAGGTGTTCGAATGTCTGATGGGCTGGGCGTCAGCCAACCTCGGCTGCCGCGTCAAGGTGGTGCCGTTCGATGAGATGCACGGGGCCGAGAAGTCGAAGGAAACCGTGCAGGCCTTCCTGGAAGAAGCAGCTCGGCAGCCCGGGCGCGACTGGGTCTACAACCCCGACAACCCCGGCAAGATCCAGCTGGTCGATGGACGCAGCGGCGAGCCGTTCGATCAGCCGGTGACCGTGGGCTATGCCCACATCCTCAAGCTGGTGCACCTTGTCGACGACAAGATCCATGCCCGCTCCACCGGCCCCTACTCCCTGGTCACCCAGCAGCCACTGGGTGGAAAAGCCCAGCAGGGCGGCCAGCGACTGGGAGAGATGGAGGTCTGGGCCCTGGAGGCCTATGGAGCTGCCTACACGCTCCAGGAGCTGCTCACGGTCAAGTCCGACGACATGCAAGGCCGCAACGAAGCCCTCAACGCGATCGTGAAAGGCAAGCCGATTCCCCGCCCCGGCACGCCCGAATCGTTCAAGGTGTTGATGCGAGAACTGCAGTCACTGGGCCTCGACATCGCTGTCTACACCGATGAAGGCGAGGAGGTGGATCTGATGCAGGACGTGAACCCCAGGCGCAGCACCCCAAGCCGTCCAACCTACGAATCCCTCGGCGTCGCGGATTACGACGACGACTGACCGTTGCCTGATCGCGGACCGCCCCAGGGCGCAGCCGTGAACTCCGTACCTCTCTCGATCTCCGCGAGCCCCCCCAACCGATGTCCAACAGCAACCTGCGTACCGAAAACCATTTCGACTACGTGAAGATCACGCTCGCCTCGCCGGAGCGGATCATGAAGTGGGGGCAGCGCTCCCTTCCGAACGGTCAGGTGGTGGGAGAGGTGACCAAGCCTGAAACCATCAACTACCGCACCCTCAAGCCCGAGATGGACGGGCTGTTCTGCGAGAAGATCTTCGGGCCTTCCAAGGACTGGGAGTGCCACTGCGGCAAATACAAGCGGGTGCGGCACCGCGGCATCGTCTGTGAGCGCTGCGGGGTGGAGGTCACCGAAAGCCGGGTGCGCCGCCATCGCATGGGCTTCATCAAGCTCGCCGCTCCGGTGAGCCACGTGTGGTACCTCAAGGGCATCCCCAGCTATGTGGCGATTCTGCTGGACATGCCCCTGCGGGATGTCGAGCAGATTGTGTACTTCAACTGCTATGTGGTACTCGATCCCGGCGACCACAAAGATCTCACCTACAAACAATTACTCACCGAAGACGAGTGGCTGGAGATTGAAGATCAGATCTATGCCGAAGATTCCGACATTGAAAATGAGCCGATGGTGGGAATCGGCGCCGAAGCTCTCAAGCAGATGCTTGAAGATCTCGATCTCAGCGAGACCGCTGAACAGCTGCGTGAAGAAATCGCGGCCAGCAAAGGTCAGAAGCGGGCCAAGCTGATCAAGCGGCTGCGGGTGATCGACAACTTCGTGGCCACCAGCGCCCGCCCGGAGTGGATGGTGCTGGATGTGATCCCCGTGATCCCCCCCGATCTGCGGCCGATGGTTCAGCTCGATGGCGGCCGCTTCGCCACCAGCGACCTCAACGACCTCTACCGGCGGGTGATCAACCGCAACAACCGCCTGGCGCGGCTTCAGGAGATCCTGGCCCCCGAGATCATCATCCGCAACGAGAAGCGGATGCTGCAGGAGGCCGTCGACGCCCTGATCGACAACGGCCGCCGCGGTCGCACCGTGGTGGGCGCCAACAACAGGCCGCTCAAGTCGCTCAGCGACATCATTGAAGGCAAGCAGGGCCGCTTCCGTCAGAACCTGCTGGGCAAGCGGGTCGACTACTCCGGCCGTTCCGTGATCGTGGTCGGTCCCAAGCTGAAGATGCATCAGTGCGGCCTGCCC
>JAYKHC010000016.1:0-6499 GCA_035285465.1 Cyanobacteriota bacterium | reverse complement strand
CATCCACTCCTTCGGGGAACACCTTCACGTCGCTGGCCACCGGCGAGAACACCACCTCCACCTGCTCGGCCAGCTCAAACAGCCACTCGTCGAGATCGAGAAACGACATGTGGCAGCCGCTGCAGCCGGCCAGCCACACCGTGGCGAAGCGCAGTTTGGAGGGGGCGGTCATCGCGGACCCTCCCCCTGGTTGAGCCAGTGGTGCTGCTCGCGGGCCGTGCGCAGCAGCTGGGCCCGCTCGCGGTGGGGCTGTTTCTCGGCGGTGGTGTCGTCTCGGGCGAACAGGGCGCCGGTGGGGCACACATCCACGCACTTGCCGCAGCTGGTGCAGGCCTCCACCTCGCCCCAGGGCTGATCCAGCCCGGCCACGATCCGACACTCCGCCCCGCGGTTGGCCACGTCCCACACATGGGCCGCCTCGATCTCATCGCAGACGCGCACGCAACGGGTGCAGAGGATGCAGCGGTTGTGGTCGATCGCGAACTGGGAATGGGAGGCATCCACCCGCCGCTGGGGGTACTGGTACGGGAACCGGGAGTGATCCATGCCCACGTCCACGGCCACATCCTGCAGCTGGCAGTGCCCGTTGGCCACGCAGAAGGCGCACACGTGGTTGCCCTCAGCGAAGAACAGCTCCACCGTCATCCGCCGGAACTGCTGCAGCCGCTCGCTGGCGGTGGTCACCTCCAGGCCTTCGGCCGCCGGAGTGGTGCAGGCCGGCTGGAGTTTGGAGCTGCCGCCGATCTCCACCAGGCACAACCGGCAGGCGCCCACCGGCGTGAGGCCATCGAGGTGGCAGAGCAGCGGCACCGAGGCTCCTGCCGCACGCACCGCCTGCAGGATCGTGGCTCCCTGCGGCACAGCCACATCACGGCCATCCACCTGAAGGGTGAGCACGGTCATGACAGAGCTCCAGAAGCGGCGACCCGGGGGATCCGGCAGGCCGTGCGTGGTTCACAGCTCCTCGGTTCACGGCAGGCTGCTTCGTATTCAGCGCGGAAATGACGCAGGGTGCTGAGCACCGGGTTGGGTGCCGCCTGGCCCAGGCCGCAGAGGCTCGTACAGCTCACCATGGTGCAGAGCTCCTCCAGCCGTGCCAGATCCTCAGGAACGGCGCGGCGCTCCACGAAGCGATCCAGGAGCTGTTCAAGCTGCACCGTCCCGGCCCGGCAGGGGATGCACTTGCCGCAGCTCTCCTGGCGGCTGAAGTGAATGAAGTGACGGGCAACCTCCGGCATCGAGGTGGTTTCACCCATCACCACCATGCCCCCGGAGCCCATCATCGAACCGAGCTCTCGGAGGCTCTCGTAGTCCACCGGTGTGTCCAGCAGCGATTCCGGGATACAGCCGCCGGAGGGACCACCGGTCTGCACGGCTTTCACCGGCGTGCCATCAGGCGTGCCGCCGCCCATCAGCTCCACCACCGTGCGCAGGGACGTGCCCATCGGCACTTCCACCAGACCGGTGTGACGCACGGCACCGGAGAGCGCGAACACCTTGGTGCCCTTGCTGGTGGGGGTTCCCAGAGCGGCGTATCCATCACCCCCCTCACGCAGGATTCCCGGGATCGCACTGAGGGTTTCCACATTGTTGATCAGGGTGGGTTCCTGCCAGAGGCCGCTCTGGGCCGGAAATGGGGGGCGGGGCCTGGGGGTGCCCCGCTGGCCCTGGATGGAGGCGAGCAGCGCCGTTTCCTCTCCGCACACGTAAGCGCCAGCGCCCACGCGCACGTCGAGCCGCAGCTGGAAGTTGCTGCCGACCAGCCTCGGGCCCAGCAACCCCTTGGCACGGGCCTGCTGCAGGGCAAGCCGCAACCGCTCGATCGCCAGCGGATATTCGGCGCGCACGTAGACAAAGCCCTGCTGAGCACCCACCGCATAGGCCGCGATCGCCAGGCCCTCGATCAGTCGGTGTGGATCACCCTCCAGGACGCTGCGGTCCATGAAGGCGCCGGGGTCACCCTCATCGGCATTGCACACCACGTGGCGGGGGCCGGGGGGCTGCAGGGCCACCGTGTCCCATTTCAGGCCGGTGGGGTAGCCGGCACCGCCGCGGCCCCGCAGGCCGCTGCGCTTCACCTGCTCACGCACCTGTTCGGGAGTGAACCCCTCCAGCACCCGGCGCAGCTGCGTGTAGCTGCCGTGGGCCAGGGCGTCATCGATCGATTCAGGATCGATCAGGCCGCAGTTCTCCAGCACCTTCGGCTGCTGCAGTGCAAAGAAGGGGTGGGCCTGATCCATGGCGTAAGGAGCCAGCGAAGCCTGATTCGGCCCGATCAGGGGCCCCACCAGCGCCTGGGCCTGCTCAGCGCCGACGCCTCCATAGAGCCGGCTGCTCCCGTCGGGCAGGTCCTGGGCCACCAGGGGGGCACGCCCGCACAGCTTCAGGCAGCCCACCGCCTTGATCCGGGGCCGGGCGTCTGCGTTGCCACAGCTCGCGGCCTGTTCCAGCGCCTCATGGAGAGCGCGGCTGCCCGCGGAACGGCAGCCACTGGCAGCGCAACAACGGATCGTGGCCGGTGGGGGGGTCACCATGGGTCCTGACCTCCGTTGCCGGGGGATTCAGGCAGGCCAGCCGCTGCCAGCCGCCTCCAGAGAGTCTCGGGATCGTCCACCGGCAGCCGGGTCTGGATCTCCCCGTCCACCACCAGCACCGGAGCCTGACCACAGGCCCCGACGCAGGTGACGCTCTGCAGCGCCCAGAGGTCGTTACCCGAGAGGTCATCCAGTTTCACCCCGAGGCGGTTCGCCAGGATGACGGCCAGATCACCGGCCCCTCTCACAAAGCAGGCCGTGCCGAGGCACACCGCGCAGCGGTGGGGGGTGGGCGGCGCCAGCCGGAACAGGTGATAGAAACTCGCCACCCCCTGCACCCGGCTCAGAGGCAGGCCAAGCCCCACCGCAACCGTTCGCAGCGCGCTGGGGCTGAGATATCCCTCAAGTTCCTGCACCCGGTGCAGGATCTCGATCAGGGCGTCAGCCCGACCGCCCTGCTGGCGGATCAGCCGTGCGATCTGCTCCTCGAGGCCGGGGGCCACCCTGGCGGACGACGGAATGAGCTTCCCTCCAGCCACCGGACCCCCGCGACACACTCCATGGCTAGCAAGCCAGGAACGCCTCGGCCGAAAGCTGCGGTCTGCTGAGGGGTCCAGTCGAACAGCAACGGCCGGGGATGGACCATCAGCCGCCTGCCCGGTTGGTGGACGCCATGCGAAACAGTCGGCTGAGAGGATGAACCGGATTTTTCGCCTTCAACGGATTCTGCAGCGATGTACACAGACTGGACCGCTGTCATCCTTCTGCTTCTGACTGCCGCCCCACTGGCGGTGGTGGTCGCCACTGCAGCCTTCTTCATCTGGAAGCAGAAGAGGTCACAACGGCGCTGAGCGCCTGCGGAAGGCGGCCGGCTCGGCTCCGGCCCCGACAGCGGCCTGCACCGCCCGATCAAAGCGCTCCGGGCTCAGATCCTGCAGCAGTTCACGGGCACTGATCCTGCTGCCGGGGGGCACGAGTCCAACGCTGGCAGCCAGCTCTCCCACCACCGCGGCCGCGTCCAGCCCTCGGGCGCGGTACCCCTCAATCCCCAGGCTTCCATCACGCTTGCTCAACCGTTCACCAGAGCGCTCCCGGCACAGCGGCAGGTGGCCATAACGCGGCGCACGGCCCCCCAGCAGCTGGATCACGGCCACCTGGGGGGCGGTGGAGCTCCAGAGATCTTCGCCTCGCAACACGTCACTGATCCCGAGGCGAAGCTCGTCCACGGCCGTGGCCAGGTGGTACGCGACCCGGCCATCGGCACGGCGCAACACCACATCGCCAACGGCGGAGGGCCCGTCCACCCGTCCAACGGCGCCATAACGCTCACGCCAGCGCAGCTCGGTCGTGGGCAGACGCAGCCGCCAGCTGGGCAGGCGGCCCTGCTCCCAACCCCAGCCCCGCGGGAGAGACCGGCAGGTGCCCGGGTAAACCGTGAGGCCGGTGTGGGGGGCTGACACATCAGCCAGATCCCTGCGGCTGCACCGGCAGGGATAGAGCAGCCCAGCCCGGCGAAACCACGACAGCACGGTGCCGTAGAGCCCGCGCGCATCACTCTGGTGAAGCACGGGACCGTCGTGATGGAGACCGAGCCAGCGCAGGTCAGCCAGGATGCTCTGCTCAGAGCCGGCCCGATTGCGCGGTGTGTCCAGATCGTCGATCCGAAGAAGCCATTCGCCCGATCGGAGTCGGACATCCAGCCAGCTGAGCAGGGCGGTGCGGAGATTGCCGCGATGAAGAGTGCCGCTGGGTGAGGGAGCAAATCGACCCCTCACCGTCCGGTTTCGATTCTCAGGACCGGCACTGAGCAGCCCGTTCAGGCGGTCCGGGAGAACGGGGAGTGCGTCGATCAGCCCTGAACCTTGTCCTTGAAGAGCTTGCCGGCGGTGAAGGCCGGAACACGCTTGGCCGAGATGGCTATTTTCTCGCCGGTCTTCGGATTCAGTCCCTGTCGCGCGGAACGATCCCGGGGCTCGAAGGAGCCGAAACCGAGAATGGAAACCTTCTTGCCATCAACCACCGAATCGATGATGGTATCGATCAAGGCATCCACCACTGCCGCCACATCGGTTTTGGTGAGCTCAGTGCGAGCCGCTACCACATTCACGAGATCAGCTTTGTTCATGGACTGAGGACGGGGTTTGGTTGTTGGGCTGGAAGGATTGAGATGTCGTGAGGCCTGAAGCGGAGCAGATCTCAGCTGTGAGCAAACTCAGCGCTGGGCACTGAACGATTCAATGGTATTCGTCGCAGTACCGGTTCGCAACACGACATAGGAATCACAGCAACCGTTACCGGCGACAGGTTGTCCGGCTCCCTCAGAGAGCTCCGGCCAGGGCATCCAGGTTGAGAGCTGCCAGCAGCTCGGCTCCGTGCTCCACCAGCACCTCACCCCGCAGCGCTCCCAGTCCGCCTCCAGAGGCGATGGAGGCTGGTGATCCGGCCGGCAGCCAATCCCGCAACTTCCCAATGCTGGCAATCTGTCTCAGCCAGTGGAAGCAGCCGGGAGTGCGCAGTGGAGCCAGCGCGGCAGGACCGATCGGCAGCAGCAGACGGCCGCAGAACAACAGGTCTCCCCATCGCCCCCTGGCATGCAGAACACAGGCGCCGGGGGTCGGCCCCGGAGTCCAGAGCAGACCCAGCTCCGGCGCCAGCCGGTGTTCCAATCCGAACAGATGCCGTTGTTTCAGGCCAGGCAGCAGATAGGCCTCCTGCTCCTGCACGACCACCGGCCAGTCGCACGCCTGCTGCAGCTGACGACAGCGACCGTGTCCGACCCGGCTGGTGAGGACGATCGTGCCGCTGCCCCGGTCCTGAAGAAATTCGAGGTTGGCCCGGGTCAGGGCAGGACAGTCGACCAGCACTGCACCCTCCGGACGCTCGAGCAGCCAGCTGCTGCCCCCATGGGTGTCCCGGTTCGGAGCAAACAGCCAGACGCCCGGACGCACCTCCCGGGGACATGAAGAGGCCATAGCAGAACAGAAACACACCACCTCTAGGTTGAGACCTGAGTCAGCTCATCCGCCTTGCCCGCCACCATCCCCGAGATTCAACTCGGCAGGCCCTGGCCACTGGGTGCTTCACTCACAACCCGCGGGGTGAATTTCGCACTCGTGGCTCCGCTGGCCACACGGGTGGAACTGCTTCTGTTCACCGGAGCCGACGCCAGCGAACCCGAATGGGTGATCGAGCTCGACGCCAGGCATCGAGCTGCCGATCACTGGCATGTGGAAGTGGAGGGGATCGGACTCGGCACCTGCTATGGCTATCGGGTGTTCGGCCCCCTCCTGCCCGGGGGACATGGCTTCAATCCATCCAAGGTGCTGCTCGACCCCTGCGCCCGGGCGATCGCCGGCTGGAGCGACTACCGGCGGGGTGCCGCCGTGGGGGGAGCTCCCAACACAGCTCATGGCCTCAAGGGGGTGGTGACGGAACGGGAGCTGTTTGATTTCGAGGCGGCGCCGCGCCCACGCCACAGCTGGCAGCGGTCCGTGATCTATGAGCTGCATGTGGGTGGCTTCACCGAGGGGGCGGGTTCCCCGGTGGCCTGCGAACGCCGCGGCACTCTGCTCGGGGTGATCGACACCCTCCCCTACCTTCAGGAGCTGGGAATCACGGCGATCGAACTGCTTCCTGTGATGGCATTCGATCCCAGCGATGCCCCGCCTGGACGGATCAACCACTGGGGCTACAGCCCACTGAGCTGGATGGCCCCGCATCCGGGCTATCTCGTGGGTGATGACCCCGCCCGGGCTCGGGACCAGGTCCGCCAGCTGGTGAGTGCCTGTCATCAGGCCGGGATCGAAGTGATCCTGGATGTGGTCTACAACCACACCTCTGAGGGCAACCATTGCGGCCCCACGCTCAGCTGGAGAGGCATTGCCGATCGGCTCTATTACCACCAGAACGCCAGGGGGGACTATCTCGATGTGAGCGGCTGCGGCAACACCATCGCCGCCAACCGC
>JAYKHC010000015.1:0-7636 GCA_035285465.1 Cyanobacteriota bacterium | reverse complement strand
CTTTGGTCGTCCCTTTGATCGAAAAGCGCTGCTCCCATCTCGATCGAGGCGCCTGAAGGATGGCTTCATGTCCCGAGTTAAAGGTCTGATCTACGGGCGTTGATGGGCTTTCCCCTGCAGATGCCCTGCTCACGGGTTTCCCGGTCTGGCACATCGGCATCGGCCTGGTCGGACGCCCCACAATGGAAGCCTCAACCGGTCAGGCTTTCATGGGAGTTCTCACGGCACTAGCGATCCTGGCCGGCCTGATCGTGGTTCACGAAGCCGGCCACTTCTTCGCCGCAACCTTTCAGGGCATCCGGGTGAGTGGTTTTTCGGTGGGCTTCGGCCCGGCGCTGCTTCAGCGACGGGTACGCGGCGTGTTGTACGCCCTGCGTGCCATCCCCCTGGGCGGTTTCGTCTCGTTTCCGGACGATGAAGAGCGCTCTGAAGGTCCCCAGGATGACCCGGATCTGCTCTCCAACCGGCCACTCCCACAGCGCGCCCTTGTGATCGCCGCCGGAGTGCTGGCCAATCTCCTCCTGGCCTGGTTGGTTTTGGTTGCTCAGGGGGTCGTGGTGGGGATTCCTTCCGGGTTCCAGTCCGCCCCCGGTGTGGTTGTGGCCGCAGTGGAATCGGGCCAGGCGGCCGATTCCGCCGGGCTGGAGGCGGGTGATCGGATCGTGGCCATCGACGGCCGTTCCCTGACGGGTGGCCTCGATGCCGTGGGAGGTCTCGTTGAGCGAATTCAGAGCAGCCCGGCGACCCTCCTGAGCATCAGCGCAGAACGCAATGGCAGCGTGGTTCAGATCCCGCTTGTTCCCTCTGATTTCAACGGCATCGGTCGCATTGGCGCCCAGTTGCAGCCGGATGGCCGGGAGCTTTACCGTCGTCCTGCCGGGCCGCTGGAACCGCTTCGCCAGGCCAACCGCGATTTTGCTCTGCTCACCGGCAGAACCGTGGGTGGGTTCGTCACCCTGGTGACCCATTTCGGGGAAACAGCCGGCCAGGTGAGCGGTCCGGTGAAGATCGTGGAGATGGGTGCCTCCCTGGCCCGCGACGGGGGCGGCAGTCTGTTCCTGTTCACAGCTCTGATCTCGATCAACCTGGCCGTTCTCAACGCTCTTCCCCTGCCCCTGCTGGATGGCGGTCAGCTGGCCCTGCTCGGGATCGAGGCTCTGCGCGGCCAACCGCTTCCGGAACGGTTTCAACTGGCTTTCATGCAGTCGGGGTTGGTGTTGCTGGTGGGGCTGAGCGTGGTGCTGATCGTGAAGGACACCTCGCAGCTGCCGGCCGTGCAGCAGCTGTTGAGCCGTTGAAGGCGAGGGCCACCACAGAAGGAACGCTGCCCCACACCCGTTAGGATCAAGTGTCAACTCCTTGGAAGCTGATCAGGCCGCATGGCGAAAAAGTCGATGATCGCGCGCGATGTGAAGCGCAAGAAAATGGTTGAGCGGTTCGCTGCCCGACGAGCAGCCCTGAAAGCCGCGTTCGATTCTGCGGCAGACCCCATGGAGCGACTGGAGATCCATCGCCGGATCCAGGCGCTTCCGAGGAACAGTGCTCCCACCCGGGTACGCAATCGCTGCTGGGTCACCGGAAAGCCCCGTGGCGTGTATCGCGACTTCGGCCTGTGCCGCAATCAGCTTCGGGATCGGGCCCACCGGGGGGAACTTCCGGGAGTTGTGAAATCCTCCTGGTGAACTCGGCCCCCATCCTGTACCCCTGAGTGGCAGGATGCAGGTTGACAAGAAGACATAAGCTCACGTGCAAGGTCAAACTCAGTCGATCTCCTTCGATGGTCGGGAGATCCGGCTGACCACAGGTCGCTACGCCCCCCAGGCCGGGGGGTCCGTCTTGATCGAATGCGGTGATACCTCCGTTCTGGTGACCACCACCCGCTCCAATCCAAGGGAGGGTATCGACTTTCTTCCTCTGATCTGTGATTACGAGGAGCGGCTGTATGCCGCCGGCCGCATCCCCGGCAGTTTCATGCGGCGGGAGAGTCGCCCCCCGGAGCGCGCCACCCTGATCGCCCGTCTCATCGACAGGCCGATGCGCCCTCTGTTCCCCGGGTCCATGCGCGACGACCTGCAGGTCGTCGCAACCTGTCTTTCGCTGGATGAGCGGGTTCCCCCCGATGTGCTGGCTGTGACCGGCGCTTCGCTCGCCACGCTGCTGGCCCGGATTCCGTTCCACGGCCCGATGGCCGCGGTGAGAGTGGGGCTGCTCGGTGATGATTTCGTCCTGAATCCCAGCTACAGGGAGATCGAGCGCTCCGATCTGGATCTTGTGGTGGCTGGCACCCCTGCCGGTGTGGTGATGGTGGAGGCAGGAGCCAACCAGCTCCCCGAACAGGATGTGATCGAAGCGATTGATTTCGGTTACGAGGCGGTCTGCGAACTGATCAAGGCTCAGCTGGGTGTTCTGGAGAGCCTGGGAATCTCCCAGGTGATCCCAGAGCCCAGGCCGGTTGATCTCACTCTCCCGAGCTACCTCGAGAAGGAATGCGCCGAGGGGATTGGTGAGGTGCTGAAGCAGTTCAGTCAGAGTAAGGCTGAACGTGATCAGAAGCTGGATGGCATCAAGGCGCAGGTCAGTGAAAAAATCTCCGCTCTCGAAGAGGGCAACCCTGTCAAGCAGATTGTTGCCGGCAGCAGCAAGGCTCTCTCCACCAGTTTCAAGAGCCTCACCAAAACATTGATGCGCCGTCAGATTCTTCAGGACGGTCGTCGCGTCGACGGCCGTGCCCTCGACGAGGTTCGCCCGATCAGTGCGGCTGCCGGAGTTCTGCCCCGGCGGGTGCATGGCTCAGGGCTGTTCCAGCGCGGCCTCACCCAGGTGCTGTCCACGGCCACGCTGGGCACTCCCAGTGATGCGCAGGAGATGGACGACCTCAACCCATCCAACGAGAAGACCTACCTCCATCACTACAATTTTCCTCCGTATTCCGTTGCTGAAACCCGCCCGATGCGCAGCCCGGGCCGGCGTGAGATCGGCCACGGTGCTCTGGCTGAACGGGCTCTGATTCCCGTGCTTCCCCCCCGCGACAACTTCCCTTATGTGCTTCGGGTGGTGAGTGAGGTGCTCAGCTCCAACGGGTCCACCTCCATGGGCTCGGTCTGTGGGAGCACCCTGGCTCTGATGGATGCAGGCGTTCCCCTCAAGGCTCCGGTGAGTGGTGCTGCGATGGGACTGATCAAGGAAGGTGAAGAGGTGCGCATCCTCACGGATATCCAGGGAATCGAGGACTTTCTCGGAGACATGGATTTCAAGGTGGCTGGAACGGAGCGGGGCATCACGGCTCTGCAGATGGACATGAAGATCACGGGCCTGACCTTGCAGACCGTGAAGGAAGCCATCAATCAGGCCCGGCCCGCCCGTCTCCACATTCTCGAGAAGATGCTCGAGGCCATCGGAAAGCCCCGCGAAACCCTCAGCCCCCATGCACCGCGTCTGCTGAGCTTCCGCATCGATCCGGAGCTGATCGGCACCGTGATCGGTCCCGGTGGCCGCACGATCAAGGGCATCACCGAACGCACCAACACCAAGATCGACATCGAGGATGGCGGTGTGGTGACCATCGCCAGCCACGATGGTGCAGCAGCTGAGGAAGCCCAGCGCATCATTGAGGGGCTGACCCGTCGCGTCAGCGAAGGTGAGGTGTTCAAGGGCTCTGTCACCCGGGTGATCCCGATCGGTGCCTTTGTGGAGATTCTTCCCGGCAAAGAGGGAATGATTCACATCTCTCAGCTGAGCGAGGCTCGTGTGGAGAAGGTGGAGGACGTTGTGAACGTCGGCGATGAGGTGACGGTGCGGGTCCGTGAGATTGACAACCGCGGTCGGATCAACCTCACACTGCGGGGCGTGCCCCAGAGCGAGCTTCCGCCGCTCTGAGCCGCCGCCCTGGCTGAGTGATCAGAGCGGAAAGCCCGGATCGATCTCAGCCAGGGCTGTGCTGGCCCGCCGGCAGAGTTCCTTCTGGCCAGGCCCATGGCTGGCGATCAGGCAGCCGGCCTGGCGCACGTCACCGGTGTTGTAAGTGAGGGGGCGGCCGTCAGCATGGGTGAAGCAGCCTCCAGCCGCCTTCAGCACCGCGTGCGGTGCAGCCATGTCCCAGTCCTTGGGGGCACTGCGACCTGAGAGCGAGATGTAGAGGTCGGCCTCGCCGCGCAGGATGGTGGCCACCTTGCCCCCCACACTGCCCACCGCCTTGGTGTCTGCGAGGGGAAGAGCCGATAACAGCTGCTCCAGTCGCTGGTCACGGTGGTTGCGGCTGGCCACCAGCACCAGCTCCTGAATCTCCCGCCGCTCACTGAAGCTGACCGGGAAGACGGCGCCGGAACGGTCTTCCCTCCAGGCGATTCCGGCATCTCCGTCCACCACCCCGAACCAGAGTTCTTCTAGAGCTGGCAGCATCACCACCCCGATCAGCGGGGACGGACCGTGCACCAGCGCCAGGTGTACGGCGTACTCACCGGTGCCCTGCAGAAAATCCTTGGTGCCATCGAGTGGATCGAGAATCCACAACCACTCCGCCGCCAGCGGTTCACCCTGCTTCAGTTGCTGGCGGGCGGTTTCCTCACTCAGCAGGGTCCAGCCCGCATCGGGAAACGACGCGATCAATCCTTCCAGCAGCCACTGGTTGACCGCCAGGTCGGCTGCCGTCACCGGCCCTTCGCCACCATCCTCGACACTGAGTGCCCTGGGGAACCCGTGAGGGGGCTGCTCAGCACGGCCGTAGGCCAGCAGGATGTCGGCCGCCGCCCAGCTGAGACGGCGCAGTTCGGGCAGAAGGTGCTGAAGCTCCACCCCTACGGGCAAGGCCACCGGCCAGGGCCATGGCTGACGCCCCTGCACAAGTTCCGTGAGTTGCTCAACCGTGTGCTCGGGCTGAGCTTGGCCTCTGGGATCGGCCAGCATCATGGAAACAGCGTGGAAAAGCATTGTGTCCGATGGAGGGGATGCCAACAGGGAGCCGGCCCCGGGGGTGTTGTATCTGGTGGGTACGCCGATCGGGAACCGGTCCGATCTTTCCCCCCGGGCAAAACGTGTGCTGTCTGGAGTGCAGACCATTGCCTGTGAAGACACGAGGCACAGCGGGCTGCTGCTTCATCAGCTGGGCCTGAGGGATGTCAGCGCTGCTCCTCGTCTGCTGAGCTTCCATCAGCACAATCAGAGTCGCCGCACCCCGGAACTTCTCAACGCGCTGGCAGCCGGCGAAGCGGTGGCTCTGGTCAGCGATGCGGGACTGCCCGGGATTGCGGATCCCGGCCAGGAGCTGGTGGCTGCTGTCCGAGCTGCCGGCGGCATGGTGGTTTGCGTGCCGGGTCCCTGTGCACTCACCACGGCCCTGGTGAGCAGCGGTCTGCCCTGCGGTCGCTTCTGCTTTGAGGGGTTCCTCCCCCCCAGGGCCGGTCAGCGCCGGGCGCGCCTGGAGGAACTGGCGGATGATCCGCGCACGTTGGTGTTCTATGAAGCGCCACACCGGCTTCTGGCTCTGCTGGAGGATCTTCTGGAGGTGCTCGGTGATCGCCCCCTGCAGGTCGCGCGCGAACTGACCAAGCGCCACGAGCAGCAGGTGGGGCCGAGTGTGCAGGCCTGTCTGGACCATTTCCGGCGAGTCGCGCCGCTGGGAGAATTCACCCTCGTGCTCGGTGGAGCTCAGCGCGATCGGGCCCCGATCTGGGAGGAAAGCAACCTGCGCGCTGAACTCCAGGCTCTGATCGATGACGGGCTCAGCCGGCGCGACGCCAGTCGAACCCTGGCGGAGCGGACCGGCCACAGTCGGCGCGACCTCTACGCGCTTCTGCATGATCTGAGTTCAGACTGAGGACCATCGGCGCCGGAAGGGTCATGTTGCTGCGACTGCAACTGTTGCTGGGCAGTGTGGTGGGTGGAGCTGTGCTGATGTTGCTGCTCTGTCTGGGCGCGCAGAATCTGGAGCAGAAGCCCAGCATCAACCTTGGTTTCGGTCGCACGCCCCCCCTGCCGGCCGGGTTTCTGGTGGGGGTGGCGCTGGTGATCGGCGTGATCGGTGGAGGCAGTGCGGCAGCCCTGTTGCTTCCAGGCGACGATCAGGCACCCGGAAGGGAGTAGAGGCCGTTCTCGATCACGACCCGGCTGATGCCCTGGGCAAGCAGAAAGGGGGCCGTGCGCTCAAAGATCCGGGTGTCAGGGATTTTGATCACCCGCTGGCTGCGGCCGCACAGCCGCTTGGCATTGCGCGGGTTCACAAAAACCTGCAGCGCCTGTCTCTCCTCCTCTCCGGGGGGCAGCAGGCCGAGATCACTGAAGCTGCTGAGCGGGCGGGCGTCGAGCTCCACAACCTTGTCAACCAGCATGTAGACACTGCCAGGGAGTTGAGCTTCCGCCAACGGCAGGCAATTCACAGGGTCCTGGGAATGCGGCGCGGTCGGGAGCTCGGCAGTTGCATCATCCTCCAGATCCGCCGTGGAATCGTCGCTGGGATCGCTGCTGTCGTCTTCTGAGCCGTCATCGCCGAAATCGTCGGCATCTTCAATCGCCAGCGTGCCTCCTGTCGGAGGCAGTGACCCTCCGGGATCCGAGCTCGGTGGGTCGGTCAGGAATTCGGCTTCAGCGGAGCTGGCCTCTGCCAGGACAGTCGCTTCCGCTGATTTCACCGGCTCAGGGGGTGGGCTGGCTGTCCTGTTCACAGCCCGGCTGCCACGGGCCCGTTGAAGCTTGAGCCGCTCGTGTTCCTCCGGGGTGAGTGCGGCTTTCACAACCCGGCCCACCGTGTGCACACTGCATCCGAAGAAAGCCGCCAGATCAGCGCTTCCCTCACCGGCGCTGTAGCGCTCCACCAGCTCCTGCTTCTGCCTGTCGTTGAGCCTGGTGGCCGCCATGGGACAACACTTCGCAGCACACCATTGTAAGGCGCTTGGTTGCTGCTGTTCTCACGGCTGGCACAATGCGTTGGTTGCCTGTTTGGGCCAGAAGCTCCCTTAGCTCAGCTGGATAGAGCAGCTGCCTTCTAAGCAGCCGGTCGATGGTTCGAATCCATCAGGGGGCGTTTCAGTCAGAGCCTGCTTTCTCGGCCCAAAAGCCTTTCTGCCACAGGCTTTTGGGCTGACAGGGTTTGCCGGCATCTGCTCGCCCGTGCCAGGCTGTGAGAAGGACCTTCTCACATACCTTCTCACATGCCAGCGGTCCCGGAATGGGATGTTCTGCTCCGCGGCGGCGTGCTGCGGGCCCTCAGCCAGAGGGGCTGCCGCAGTGGCTGGACGGTGTCGAATTTCAGGGGACGGGCCCGGCTTCACATCACGGCCCGCGCCGGGGATGGGCATCGCAAGCAGTTGCTCCTGCCCTACCCCTGGGAGTCAGGCCAACTGGAAGCCATCCGTGATGGCGTGGTGGCGGTCTATGAGGCCTTCCAGAGCGGAGTCACCCTCGAGCAGGCCATTGCAGAGCTGGGTGCAGCCAAAGCGGAGGCTGATGCCAGGCGCCAGACAGAAGCCCTGGCCAGCCAGCCCGCAAGCCTGCAGCCCAGTGCTCAACCTCCCGCGACACTCAGCCGCTCGATCCCGATCGACTGGGCGGGCCTGATCCGCCGGTACCAGCAGCACAAGCTCCGCAGCGGCGAAATCAAGGAAACAACCTGGGAGCGGTTGTACAAGCCGCGCATGGCGCTGCT
>JAYKHC010000014.1:0-24169 GCA_035285465.1 Cyanobacteriota bacterium | reverse complement strand
CCGAGGATTATGTGTTTGAGGGCTTCAATGGTGTGCAGTGTGTCGAGTCAGGCGGGCCCCCGGCCGGTACAGGCTGTGGTGGGTACGTCACCGGCCAGACGGTGAAGCTGCTCAAGGAGCACCATCTTCTGGAGGATACCGATGTGGTGATCTTTGATGTTCTCGGAGACGTGGTCTGCGGCGGTTTCGCTGCACCTCTGCAGCACGCGAACTATTGCCTGATCGTGACTGCAAACGATTTTGATTCCATCTTTGCGATGAACAGAATCATTGCAGCGATTCAGGCGAAAGCTAAGAACTACAAAGTGAGACTGGGAGGCGTGGTTGCCAATCGCAGCAAGGACACCGATCAGATCGACCGGTTCAACGACCGGGTCGGGATGAAGACCATGGCTCATTTCCCGGATCTCGATGCGATCAGACGCTCCCGCCTCAAGAAGTGCACCATCTTTGAAATGGAAGCCACACCTGAAGTGGAGGCTGTTCAGAACGAGTACCTGCGCCTTGCCCAATCGATGCTTGATTCTGTGAAGCCGCTGGAAGCTGAACCCCTCAAGGATCGTGAAATCTTTGATCTGCTTGGCTTTGATTGAGTGTGCTCCCGATCTGTTGGCGGATCGCCCAGTTGGTGGCAGCTTTCTGTGTGTGCCAGGCCTGAAGCAGCTGTTTGGCGATGTCGCGCAGCTGGTTCAGGTCAGCCGTGGTGTCGATGGCTCGATTGAACCTTTCAATTTCGAACTTCTGACCAAGCGTCAGCTGGATCGAGCTTGGATGGTCGGCCTGTATCTCCATGAAGGGTTTTCTTCAGGGGTTATGGGGGAACCGTATCGGCTGCAGACCCGTTGGTCGTAACACTGGATACCGGCTTGGTCGCGTGTCAGTGTTTCGAGCCATTAAGATCCCCATGGCGACAGGAGATATCAGTTGAATTGATCGTATTGATCACCTTTGATTCCTTTCGAACCGGCGTTCCCGGCGATTTTCATGCGTCTGAGCTGGCCCCAGCATCTGCAAACGTCCCGGGTGATCGAAAGCACCGCTGACAGCCAACGTGGCACGGCTCTGGCTCTGATGGGCATCGCTCTGCTGATGCTGGCCCAGGATCTGCTCGACCAGGAGCAGAAGGATCTCTGAGGCCAGGATTCACAACCTGGAACCCCAGGAAGAAACGGTTCGGTGCCGCAGGAGTTACGGCCCGAACCACCTTCAGCTCCTACCAGCGCTGACGACCACCGGAAGGAGCGCTGGGCCGGGGTTCGGCCTGGTTCACCCGGATGTTCCGACCCATCCATTCCACGTTCTGAAGATCGTCGATGGCCTTGGTTTCATCGGTGGCGCTGGCCATCTCAACGAACGCGAAGCCGCGCTTACGACCCGTCTCACGGTCCAGCGGCAAGGTGCACTTGCGCACGTCCCCGTACTCAGCAAAAAGCTGTTGAAGGTCCTCCACCTCGGCATCGAAGGAGAGGTTCCCCACGTAAATGGTCATGAATGAAACTTGACTGTATGGAAATCGATTCGTCGAAGGCTCTGAAGGAGACGTCGCAGTCAGGGAGGAGAAATTCTGTGGAACTCGCCGCGCTGGGGAGAAATCCGCTGTAGAGGGATCGTTGAACCTCTTCAACCCTACCCCCTACCCGTGTCGATCGGGTTGTCGGTTGCTGTTCATCAGAACCTCCTGGTGCTTCAACGGGTTCGTTTCATCCGTGCCAGACAGCTCTGCACACGGCGCCGGTTGAAGCGCTGCAAGAGCAGGCAGGGAAGGTTGAACAGCGTGGCGAACAGAAGATTTCCCAGCAGCCCGGCCCTCGGCAGCCACAGGACCGTGACCAGACCAGCCGGCCACAGCAGCCCGTGAACCAGCTCGGCCCGGCGGATTTCGATCAGCAACCGCTCCAGGATGGCCGGATCGCGCTTCACCAGCTGAGCCTTGGCGACGCCCCCGGGCAGCGCCGCTCCGGCATCGGGAATCCAGCGCTTCCAGGCCCGGATTCCCATGACCTTCCGGACGATCTTCCCGCGGCTCCGCGGATGGCCCTCCGGGACCCATTCCAGCCATTGCCGAGGGAGGCGGTTTGCCACCAGGCCCACAAGCAGCGAGATCAGCAACCAGTACAGAGACGAGCTGAGCAGCGCGGACCAGGGCCTGGAAAGGATCATCAGCGGGTCGGAACGCGACGCCCCTTCCAGCGAATCTCACCCCGTTCCAGGTTGAGGATCGCCAGCATGAAGACTCCCAGAAAGAACAGCACCGGTACCGGGAACACCAGCGCAATCCAGCGGAAACGTCCAACCCGTCGGCAGATCAGCAGCAACTGGCCGGCATACGCCCCATAAACCAACAGTTGGGCCGGTGGAGCCGGATCGCCGACCAGCGGCCAGCCAAGCAGCGAGGCCGGCAGACACCAGGCGGCCCAGAACAGACCTGACAGCCAGAGCAGCACCCCCAGCATCCACGGCCCGCGAACCTCTGCGGCAGCGGTGGCGAAGTTCTTATCGAATCCCACCACCATCTCGCCCAGTCCGCCTGGATACATCCGGTAGCTGAGCTGGTCGTCGCCGATGAAGGCACTCACCGGCAGACCGGCACGCTCATAGCAATGGGCGAGGAACCAGTCCTCGACCACCCGACCGGCCACCGCGGCATGGCCGCCGCTGCGCAGGTAATCGCTGCGGCTGGTGACCATCGCCGGCCCGAAGGCCACGCCGCAGTCTTCCCCCAGCGGCACGGCCATCAGACCCACCAGGTTGAACAGCACCGACAGCTGCTCGTAAAGCTTTTCTGTGCGGTGATAGGGCTGCACCGATACGAGTCCTCCCAACTGCTCCTGGCGAGCCAGCAGCCGCTCGAGGAACTCGGGAGTCGGTTCGGTATCGGCATCCAGGAACACCAGCAGCTCACCGCTGCTCATCGCCACGCCGTTGTGGAGCGCCCAGGTTTTTCCGCACCAGCCCTCCGGCAGCGGCGGGGGCTGAATCACCCGCACCGGCAGCAACGAGGTGGCTGCAAATCCCTCCACCAGGGTGGCGGTGCCGTCGCTTGAGTGGTCATCGATCACCAGCACCTCCTGGGGCATCAGTCGTTGCTGGCTCAGTGCGGCGAGCAGATGAGGCAGCGTGCCGGCCTCGTTGCGGGCGGGGATCAGCACGGAGACACGGCGGGGCCGGCTGGGGGTGGCGGCAGGCAGCGAGGGCAGGCGCAGCACAAGGGCCCAACCCAGCAACCACCGCACCAGCAGAGAGAGCTCCAGCCAACCCATCACGCCCTCAGCAGCTCATCGGACAGGGGCCTGATCGCGGCGGGATCACCCACGGGGGTGTCGAGCCGTCGATGCACCAGAACCAGGGCGGGAGCAGACGTGGGCGGTTGTGATCATGCTCAGCCCAGCATGCACGGATTCATGGCCCTCAGGGCCGGGGCGGGCGACGGTTCGACCGGGGGCGACGGTAGGCGGGATCGGAACTGGAGGCTCTGAGCGCGATCACGCTGCTGAGCGCAAGACCGGCCAGGCCTCCGGCCAGGGACAGGGTGAACAGCTGCCAGCCGAAGCGCTGGGGAGGGATCTGCACAGGCGTGTTCAGGATCAGGATGCGGAGCAGCAGGGCCAGTCCCATTCCCAGCAGCGCCCCGGCCAGCGTGGCGCGAAGCACGCGCGGAATCATCCCGATACCTCCGGCATCTCAGAGCCAGCCGAGGGGCCGATCCACTGTTTCATCACGACGAAGAACACCGGCACCACGAACAGCGACAGCACGGTGGCGATCAGCAGGCCTCCGAACACAACGGTGCCGAGTGAGGTCTGACTGCGGGCACCGGCACCGCTGGCGAGCACCAGGGGCAGGAACCCGAACAGCGAGGAAATGGCAGTCATGATGATCGGCCGCAGCCGGGAGCTGGCGGCCTGGCGTGCCGCATCGACGGCTGTTGCGCCCTCACTCATCCGCTGGTTGGCCAGGTCGACGATCAGGATCCCGTTCTTGGCCGCCAGGCCGATCAGCATCACAAGGCCCACCTGGGCATAGATGTTCAACACCTCCCCGCGCAGGCTGAGAAAAACCAGCGCGCCGAGCATGGCCGTGGGCACCGTCATCAGGATGATCAGTGGATCGCTGATGCTTTCGTACTGACCGGCCAGCACCAGGTACACCACCAGGATGCCGAGCGCGAAGATCACGATCGCCAGCGCACCGGCCTTCACTTCCTCGCGCGAGAGGCCCGTCCAGTCGTAATCGATGCCGTTGACACCCAGGCGCTGGAACACGGTGCGCATCGTGGCGATGGCCTGGCCGGAGCTGAAGCCCGGTGCCGCCATCCCCTCCACCTTGATCGAGCGGTAGAGATTGAAGTGCGGGATCACCGTCGGCCCGGTGGCAGGTTCCACCCGGATGAATTCGGCCAGCGGCACCGCTGCTCCCTTCGCATCCGGAACGTAGAGCTCTTCGAGCCTTTGGGGAGTGGCCCGGAACGGTGCATCTGCCTGCACGTACACCCGCCTCACCTTGCCTTCCTGGAAGGTGTCGTTCACATAGGCCCCTCCGAAATTGAGGCTCAGCACCTGCATGGCCTGGGCGTAATCAATCCCCAGGGACGCCAGCCGGGCGCGATCCACAAGGATCCTGAGCTGGGGGGCCTCCGGACTGAACTGGGTGTAAACCCGATCCAGGGCCGGCTCGGCGTTGGCCTGCTGAATCAGCCGGCCAGCGGCAGCGAAGAACCGGGGCAGATCCAGGGCACCGCCACTGCGATCCAGCATCTGAAACTCAAAGCCACCGGCATTGCCGTAACCGGGAATCGAGGGAGGTTGAATCGCCAGCACCCGGCCCTCGCGCAGCTCGGCGAAGCGGCGGTTGAGCCGGGCCACGATCGCTTGCATCGTCTGATCAGGGCTGCGGCGCTCACTCCAGTTGGTGGTGCCGAAGAAGAACAGGCCACGGTTGGGGGAATTGCCATCGAGGCTGGCACCGCTGAACACGGCGGCTGCCTTGATGGAGGGTTCCTCGCGCAGGATGGCGGCCACCCGGCTGTTCAGAGCCCCGGTGCTCCGGGCCGAGCCACCATCGGGTGCCTGAACGATGCCGAGGGCATACCCCTGATCTTCCACGGGCACGAATCCGGTGGGCATGGCCCTGAAGGCCACGCCGGTGAGCACGATGCCGGCCGCCAGGCCGGCCATCACCGCCTTGCGATGGCTCAGCACCCAGTTCAGACCTCTGCCATAGCCTCGTTCTGCCCGGGCATAGGCCCCGTTGAAGCGGCGGAAGATCTGTGGTGTGAACCAGCCCAGCGCAGCGCCGACACCAGCGAACAGCAGCAGCTGAAGCATCAGGGTCAGCGGTTCGCGGCCGCTGCTCATTCCAACCAGCAGCCCGTAGATTCCGCCCAGGATCAGGCCGGCGATGCCATAGCTGCGCCGCCCCGGTTCAGCGTCGTCCCGAGCCAGCAGCAGCGCGGACAGCATCGGTGAGAACGTGAGCGCGTTGAAGGTGGAGATCGCGATCGCGAACAGGATCGTGGCTGCGAACTGTTTGTAGATCGTGCCGGTGGCGCCGGGGAAGAACAGCACCGGCAGGAACACGGCGAACAGCACCAGGGAGGTGGCCAGCACCGCCCCGAACAGTTCGTCCATCGTGGCCTTGGCGGCCTGAAGCGCCGTGAGTCCCTCGGCCCTGCGACCGGCGGTGCCTTCGATCACGGTGATCGCGTCATCGACCACCAGACCGGTCGCCAGCACGAGACCGAACAGGGTGAGCTGGTTGAGGCTGAAGCCGAAGACCTTCACAAAGGCGAAGGTGCCCACCAGAGCCACTGGGATGGCGATGGCGGGCACCAGGGTGGCTTTCCAGTCCTGCAGGAACAGAAACAGGATCAGCACCACCAGCACCACCGCATCCCTCAGCGAGTTGGTCACCCCCTGGATGGAAGCGGTGATGAAGTCGGTCACGTCATAGATCTTCTCCAGCCTGATTCCAGGCGGCAGGTCGTTCTGGAAGTCGTCCAGCACCTGCTTCACCCCATCGGACACCTCGAGGGCGTTGCTGCCGCTGAGCTGATAGATCGCCAGCCCGACCGACGGCACGCCGCGGATGTCCGTGGCCGTGATGTCATAGGTCTCACCCCCGAGGCTGACCCGCCCGACGTCGCTCAGGCGCACCAGACCCCCATCGGAGCTGTTCCGCAGCACCAGATTCTCGAAGTCCTCGTTGCGCAGCAGCCGCCCCTGCAGCTGCACCGTGAAGGTGTAGGCCTGATCCTCCGGAGAGGGAGAACCTCCAACCTGTCCTGCCGGAACCAAACGGTTCTGGCTCTGCAGCGCCGCCACCACATCGCTGGCACTGAGGTTGGACTGAGCGAGCCGATCCGGGTCCAGCCAGACCCGGATCGCCAGTTTGCGGTTTCCGAAGTAGGTCACCTCCCCGACGCCGCGCACGCGTTTGAGTTGATCGGTCAGGCCCTGATCAAGCAGGCCACTCAGGGTCTCAACGCTATAAGGATCGTCGGGGTCTTTGCTGACCAGATTATAGACAAGCAGGATCGAATTCGATGCCTTGCTCACCGTGACTCCCGACTGGCGCACCTCCCCAGGCAACTGGGGTTCCGCCAGGGCCACCCGGTTCTGCACGTTCACCTGGTTGATGTCGCCATCGGTGCCGCTGGCGAAGGAAACCGTGATCGCACTGGTGCCATCGGCAGCACTGGTGGAGGTGAGGAACTCCATCGATTCCACCCCATTGATCTGCTGCTCAAGCACCGAGGTCACGCCCTGTTCCACGCTCACCGCATCGGCTCCGATGTAGCGGGAGATCACTTTCACGGTGGGTGGAGCGATGTCCGGAAGGTTTTCGATCGGAAGGATCGGCAGGGCGATCAACCCGGCGATCACGATCAGCAGGCTGCAGACCGTGGTGAGAACCGGCCTGACGATGAAGGAGTTGGAAGCTGACATCGTTCAGTTGCCACGGGCTGCCGGTTGGACCGGCATGCCGTGGCGCAGGTTCAGCAGGTTGCTGGTGATCACCGATTCGCCGCTCCGCAGGCCACGCAGCACGGGATAGCGTCCGCTCTGCAGGTCTCCCAGGCTCACCCGTGTCTGGATGGCGAAGCTTGTGCCGGGCGGCAGCTTCCGCAGCCGCTCCAGCGGAGCCCGGCCCGGATCGCGTTCCAGATCGTCCAGGCTTCCGAGGCGGTAGACATAGCTCTGCCCTGATGATTGGCTGACGGCTCCCACCGGTACGGAGAGCTGATCCCTGCGCCCCAGCAGGACGCGGGTGCGGACCCGCAGCCCGTTCCGCAGCGTGCCATCCGCGTTGCTGAATCCGGCTTTCACCAGCATCACCTGACTCCCGGCGTTCACACTCGGGTCGACGGAATCCACCACCCCCCGGGCCAGCGGCTGGGTGGTGCCTGGATCCTCCAGCAGCACGGAAAGACCGGGGCGGAGCCGGTTGCGCACCCTGGCCGGGAGCTCGATCCGAGCCATCAGATCACCGTTGCGGATCACCGTGGTGAAGGGATCGCCCGCCCGGATCACATCGCCGGGTTTCACCTGCACATCTCCGACGATGCCGCCGATCGGGGAGCGCAGATCCCGGTAGGCCAGGTCGGCTTCGGTGGCCTTGAGAGCGGCGCTTGATTCGATGAAGGCCTGCTGCAGCTGATCGCGCTGGATGGCACTGGCCGCGCCGACTCTGGCCAGAAACTCGAAGCGTCGGTAATTGAGCTCGTTCTTGGAGCGGGCGGCCCGCTGACTCGTCAACGCTGCCTGCAGCTGGGCCTGATCGAGCACAACGAGCAGCTGGCCGGGTTTCACCCGATCGCCCTGGCGGATGCGCAGCTCCTGGATACGCCCGCCGGCCTGGGCTGCCAGCTGCACCGCATCCACGGCATCCAGGGTGCTGATTGTCACCACCTCCTCGCTGAACGGCTTCGATTCCACCGAGGTGACATCCACCGTCAAGGGATTGAACCGGGTCGATGGATCGGCCCCGCAGGCCACCAACAGCCCACCTGCAGCAAGGAGCACAGCGCCACGCCGGAACACCATTCGATGGAGTGAACCTGGTCCAAGTTGGCATGCCAGCCGGAGTTCGGAGCCTGTTCAGACCCTTTCAGAGCGGCTGTTGCATGTCTTCATCTCCTGAGTGAGGTGTGGATGATCGCTGACTTCAGCCCTTGTGGGAGAAGCGAAACTTGCCCTGTGCTCATCGGAATCCTGTTGATCCGTTCGATGCGGCTGTCCGCTGTCCGAGCCTCGTTCTATGACCAGCTGCTCGGGGTGTGCCTGGCCCTGATGGCCTGCTTCGCCCTCCCTTACCCCTGGAGTCGGTTCTCCTCCTTTGGTTATCTGCTGCTCGCCGGTGTGTTGATCAGGGGGCTGGGGCGTTCCGCCGCGGATCTGCCGCTGCCCAGGCGCTGGCGGCGGGGATACCCGGCGCTGGGATTCACGGCTGTGACGTTCTGGTTGCTGTGGACGTTCACCCCGGTTCAGATGCGCAACACCGGAATCCCGGTGATTGTGTTCTGGACGGTGTTCGGGGGCTGGAGCACCCTGCTGCTCATTCAGATGCTGGCCAGGGAGCGCCAGGTGAATGGAGCCGTGATGAAAGGTGCCCTGGCGGGCTATCTGATGATGGGAATCGCAGCCGGTCTGCTGTTGTGCGGTCTGGAGACGATCCAGCCAGGCAGTTTCCGGGGCATCGAGATGGGGCACCCCTTCAAGGAGGCCTCCACCACGATCTGGGGCCTGAACTTCGCCCAGCTCAATTACTTCGCTTTTGTGAGTCTCACCACCATGGGATACGGCGATGTTGTTCCCCAGACCCCGACAGCCAGCATGGCCTGTGTGATGATCGCGGTGGCGGGGAACTTCTACATCGCCGTGGTGATGGGTCTGCTGATCAGTCGTCTCACCACCCAGGACCGGATGCGAGATCCGGACTCCTGATCCGGCTCCACGTAAGGTTCGAGCAGCGAGAGAATCCAGACCGTGCCGAAGGACGAGACAAGCCGTTCCGCTGAACTCAAGTCTCTGGGATGGTCCGCTGACGACCTTCGCCGTTATGAGGAGCTCTGGGAATACCGCCACCGCTGGGGAGCGATCAACCTCGAGCGCGATGACCGTGAGTTTCTGCGCAAGGCCGAAGCCGCTCTTCCGAAGCGCCTCAGCGGCAAGGCTGCAATGCGCAAGACGATCCAGGAAAAAACTCACTACCGCTGGCTCAGAGCCTTCCTGGAGGCGATGGCGGAGGTTCAGGGGCTTGAGCCCGGCGAGCAGGGAGCCTGGTCGATCGTGCTGGAGGAGGAGTTGCGGGCTCTGGAGTACTACGAGCCGGTTCTTGGGTTGCCCGACACTCTCCGAGCCAGGGCGTTCGTCCCGGTTCGGGAACGACTGGTGGCCGAAGTGGCTCCCGAGGGCCGTGAGCTTTCCTTCGGGTTTCAGGCTGCGCTCAGCCGCTTTCAGGAGCAGGGAAACAAGGGCTGGAAACCCCTGCGCGAATCGGACGACAGCCGCTTCCCGGTGCTGGCTGAAGCGACGGCCGCCGCATTCCGCAGCAGGGCTCGCGCCGAACTGGTGGCCCTCACCCGCTCCACCTATCCATCGTTGGCGGAAACCGAGAAGCCGGAACCAGCCGAAGACTGGCAGCCCCCCAGCTGACCACGGTTCGGCCAGGTGCTCAGATCGAGTAATGAGGGTCGATCCAGCAGCGGGGCAGGGCTTCGCCGGAGGGAAAGAACAGCTCTCCCTTGTGGAGAGGCCCTGGATCCTGAAGCTCCTCTGCTGCCACTGTGATCACGGCTGAGCTTCCCGTCCGACCCATGCGGCTCAGGGTGCACGGGGTGGTGACGGTTGATCAGCCGCCGGCAGATCGAGCTGGAGGGTCGTGAGACGCCACAGCTCACGGGCCAGCGCGTCGGAGCGGGCCTCGATGCTGGGCTCGCAGCGCTCGAAGCGCCTGCGGCCCGGACCGAGCACCCGGTTGCTCCAGTACTCGAACGGGCCGGGACGGGTCGGGGTGGTGGTGGCCAGCGCGGCCAGCAGGGTGCCGGCCCGGGCGGGGGATTCGGTGAGGCGCAGCAGGTCGCGGGCCACAAAGGCGAACAGGGCCTGGCCCACGGGGTTGTGCACCTGGCTGTCACGGAAGAAGCCTCCCGCGCCGCGCGGGATCACCAGCCCCGGACTCCAGGCCAGCACGTGGATCGATCGCCCGCTGGCCTGCAGCTGCCTTGCTGCTTCACGGGCCATCAACACATTGCAGAGCTTGCTGTCCTTGTAGGCCTTCTCGGCATGGAAGCCGCTGCCATCGAGCATCGGTGCACCGGGACCCTGGCGCAGCCCCACCAAGGTGCCGAGCCCCGCCGGACGACCCACCCGGCCACCGTTGCTGCTGGGATCGTGCACCTCCGATGCCGTGACCACCAGCCGCGCTGATCTGCCTCGGGCCAGCAGGGGCAGCAGCCGCTGCAGCAGGGCCTGATGGGCCAGATGATTCACGGCGACCGTGAGCTCGTAGCCCTGGACCGACCAGCGCGGTGCCTGGGCGCCGCTGTACTGCAATCCCGCATTCAGCACCAGGGTGTCGATGGGTTCGGCGGTGCTCAGCAGCCGCTCGGCGCAGCGCGCCACGCTCGCCAGATCAGCCAGGTCGCAGATCGGGGTGGCGACCGCTGGGCCAAGGCGATGGTGCAGCCGCTCACCGGTGGGGGCATCGCGGCACAGCACCGTGAGGCGATGACCGGCGGCCAGGAGCCGGCGAGCCGCTTCCAATCCGATGCCGGAGCTGCCGCCGGTGAGCAGGATGTGGCGTGGCTGGCTGCTGGAAGGGCCCTTCATGGATCGGTTGATCAGCAGCAGCCGCCCCCGGAGCCGCTGGCGCTGGCGCTGGCGAAGGGGATGGCTCCGCCGCAGCCTTCGAACAGGCCGTAGTGGCGATCAAAGTCGCCCAGGAACGTGAAGTGATGAGCGAAGCGGCTCCGCTGCAGCATCCGGAACGTGTTGCCGCAGACAGGAAACACCTTGCCGGTTTCGATGGCGTGGTGGCTGTCGAGATCGAAGCGGTGGGGATGCTCGGGGATCGTGCCCTGATAGATCACCGCCTGGCCGTGGTCCTCGCAGGCGTCTTCCAGATCGGCGATGGCAAACAGGCGGTAGGTGGCCGAGAAGAAGCGCGCCTCCCCCAGCCGCGCCGCCAGAGCGGGTTCGGTGATCGTCAGCGGCCGGTCGCTCACCAGGCGGGGATCGGCGAAACCGGCGCCGCGGGCCAGGCGCAGGAAGTCGTTCCAGTAGAGCGCGCCGCCCAGGCATTCGCCGTAGAGCACCGGATCGCGCCGCAGCTCATCGGGCAGGCGGCGATCGGCGTACACATCGGAAAAGTAGAACTCGCCGCCGGGTTTCAGCAGCCGCTGCACGCCGCGCAGCACCGCCGGTTTGTCCACGGAGAGATTGAGCACGCAGTTGCTCACCACCACATCGAAACTGCCGGGCTCCAGCGGCAGCGCCTCCAGCCGCTCGATCGTGCCCTCCAGAAAGGTGGTGTTGGCGTAGCCGAAGGCCTCGGCATGGAACGCCTGATGGTCGCGGGCCACCGCCAGCTGCTCGGCCGTCATGTCGACGCCCACCACGGCGCCCGTGGGGCCCACCAGCTGGCTGAGCAGGTACACATCCCGGCCGGCACCACTGCCGAGATCCAGCACCCGGCAGCCCTCCAGCAAGGCCGGGCACACCAGTCCGCAGCCGTAGTAGCGGCTGCTCACCTCCGGATGCACCCGGGTCAGCAGCGGCCTGAGCCAGCCCGGCACGGCATCGGCATCGCAGCAGGCGCTGGTCCTGAGGTCGGCGCTGCTGGAGAGCGTCTGACCGTAGTACTGCTGAACGAGTTGCTGGGTGGGCATGGGAGTTCTCAAAGAATCAGCAGACTGGGAAGCGGCTGACAGCTGAGCTGGAGGCTGAGATGATCTGATCGGGCCCTCAGACCCATGAAAGACCATGTCCGTCCTTGGCCGTGAGGCAATCCTGTCGGCCCTGGAGACGGGTCTGATCACGATCACGCCCTTCTGCCGAGAACGGTTGGGCCCCGCTTCCGTGGATCTCACCCTGGCCAGCACCTTCCGGGTGTTTCGCAAGGTGCATCAGGTGATCGATGTGCGGGAGGACACCGACTACCGCGAACTCACGGACAAGATCGAGATTCCGGCCGGCCAGCACATCCTGATCATGCCGGGAGAGACGGTGCTCGGGATCACCCATGAGCGGCTGCGGCTGGGGCCGGGGTTGTGCGGTTGGCTGGAGGGCCGCAGCCGGTTCGCCCGCCTCGGGCTGATGGTGCACATCAGCGCTCCGTTCATGGGTCCGGGCATCGACAGCCAGCAGGTGCTGGAGATGAGCAACTTCGGACCGGCCCCTCTGGCGGTGCTTCCCGGCATGGCCATCTGCCAGTTCGTTTTCCAGAAGCTTGAGGGCCAGGAGCATTACGCCGGCCGTTACGCCGGCCAGACCGCCAGCTCCTTCTGATCAGGAGTCAACCGCCCGGGTTCAGCTGCAGGGCAATCTGATTGCGCCCATTGGCCTGGGCAAGGGCCATGGCCTGTTCCGCCCGCTTCAGCACCGGTTCAGCACGGGTCTCTCCGGCCGCGACCAGGCTCAGTCCACCGCTGAGCTGCAGCCGATGGCCCGAGCGGCTGAACGGCCCGGTCAGATGTCCGATCTGCTGGCGGATGTCCTCGGCTCTGCGGCTTGCCTCAGCGGCATCGGTGCCGAGCAGCAGAAGAGCGAAGCTGTCGTTGCCGAAGCGGCCCAGCAGTTCGCTGGGGCGCAGGCAACCCTGACACAGCTCTGCCACCTTGTGCAGCACCTGATCACCGGCTGACATCCCCCAGTTGTGGTTGATCAGCTCAAAGTTGTCGAGATCCAGGAGCAACAGGGCCTGACCGGACTGAGGATTGTCGCTGCGGTTCAGTTCACGCCGGACAAGAGCGAGAAACACATCACGACGCAGGGCGCCGCTGGTGGGGCAGTAGGTGGTGAGACGACGCAGCTCCAGCTCCCTGAGCACCAGCTGGGCAAGATCCTGCAGGGTTTCCTCCTGAAAGCGGCTCAGCTGGCGTGGTGTCCTGTCAACGACGCACAGTGTGCCGAGGTTGTGCCCTTCGGGACTCTGCAGCACGGCACCGGCATAGAACCGGATCTCGGGCGGGCCGGTCACCAACGGATTGGTGCAGAAGCGTGGATCCAGGCGAGCATCGGAGACGACCAGAGTCTTCTCCGCGCAGATGGCATGGGCGCAGAAGGCCATCTGGCGGGGTGTCTCGGTGGCATCCAGACCGTGACGGGCGAGAAACCACTGGCGATCCCCGTCCACAAGCGAGACCAGGGCCGTGGGGGTCTCCATCACCCGAGCCGCCAGGCGCACCAGGCGCTGCAGATGATCGTCGGTCTGTGTATCCAGAACGCCATAGCGTTCAAGTGCCCTCTGGCGTGCCGGTTCATCCTCGGGAATCGGAAAATCCGGATAGGCCATGGCGCAGTCCTCTCCAACAACCCTACGCCTGGGATCCGTCGCTGTCCGGATCTGGAGCTTCAGACTGCAGGCATTGCTGAAACCAGCCAGGCTGTCCTCTGAACGAAACGAATCGTGCTGGCCGCGCTGCTGATCCTGTTGGTGATGGCCCTGATCACGGTGGGGCTCAACCCCGGACCCCAGGACTTCCGCTGGTTTCTGATGCTGCGGCGTCCCACCTGGCTGAGTTTTGAACGCTGGATCCCTCTGATCTGGCTGTTGATCTACGCCTGCTTCTACGCCTCGGCCCTGCTGTGCTGGATCGCCAGCCGCCGCTGGGATCTGCAGCTGGGTTACGTGGGACTGCTGCTGCTGGTGCAGAGCTACACCCTGGTGATCTGCCGCACGCGCCTGATCCGCAACGGCACCGTGATCGGTCTGCTCGGCTGGGCGTGGGGCATGGCCCTCACCGTGGTGGTGGCGCCGCTCTCGGCTGGGGCCTGGTTGCTGTTGCTGCCCTATCTGCTCTGGAGTCCGATCGGCACTCTGGTGACCTGGCAGATGCAACGCCTGAACCGCTGAACCAGAGCTCTGGGGTTTAGACCGAAGCGATGACCCCATCCCCCCTGCCGGCGATTGCTGGCCGCGAAGCAGAGATCCTGGCGCTGGTCCAGGGAGACCAGCCGGTGTTTCTGCCGCGCACCAACCTCAACCTGGCATCGATCCGCTCGGCATTCGCCTGCGCCCTGCACATGCATCAGCCCACAATCCCCGCCGGAGTGCGGGGTGAGCTGATCTCCCATCTGCAGTACATGCTGGATCACCCTGATCAGGGCGACAACCACAACGCCGAGCCCTTCGCCGACTGCTACCGGCGTATGGCCCACCTCATCCCCCGGCTGATCGGTGAGGGCTGCAACCCCCGGATGATGCTGGATTATTCGGGAAATCTGCTCTGGGGGGTGGAGCAGATGGGTCGTCACGACATTCTCGATGCCCTGCGTTTTCTGGCCTGCGATCCGCAGATGCAGACCCATGTGGAGTGGCTGGGCAGCTTCTGGAGCCATGCGGTGGCTCCCTCCACGCCGATTCCCGATCTCAGGCTGCAGATCCTGGCCTGGCAGCACCAGTTCGCCGCCCTGTTCGGCACCGAGGCGCTGCAGCGGGTGAAGGGGTTCTCGCCTCCGGAAATGCACCTGCCCAACCATCCCGACACCCTGCACGAATTCGTGAAGGCCCTGCGGGACTGCGGTTATCGCTGGCTGCTGGTGCAGGAACACAGCGTGGAAAACCTCGATGGCTCCGCCCTTGCTCGAGAACAGCTGTTCGTTCCTAACCAGCTCGTGGCACGAAACTCCCGGGGCGAAACGGTGACGATCACCGCTCTGATCAAGACCCAGGGCTCCGACACCAAGCTGGTGGGTCAGATGCAGCCTTACCACGAGGCCCTGGGGCTGCAGCGGCAATCGCTGGGCGGCGTGGCGATCCCGCCGCTGGTGAGCCAGATCGCCGACGGCGAGAATGGCGGAGTGATGATGAACGAGTTTCCGCAGGCCTTCCTGCAGGCCCATCACGCCATCGCGGCCCAGGGGGCTGGCCGCGATGAGGGCGAGACCGTGGCGCTCAACGGCAGTGAATATCTGGAACTGCTGGAAGCCGCCGGTGTCAGCGACCGGGCCTTCCCCAGGATTCAGGCGATCCAGCAGCACAGGCTCTGGCAGGCGGTCGGCAGCCAGCCGACGCCGGAAGCCACCGCTGCCGCCACCTCAGAGGCCATCGCCGCCCTGAGGGCCAGCGACCCCGGTTTCTCGATGGCGGGAGCCTCCTGGACCAACAACCTCAGCTGGGAGGAGGGCTACGCCAACGTGCTGAAGCCGATGGAGCAGCTCAGCGCCCGTTTCCATCAGCGCTTTGACCCCCTGGTGGCCGCGGATCCCGCCGTGACCGCCAGCGATGCCTACCAGCGGGCCCTGTTGCACCTTCTGCTGCTGGAAACAAGCTGCTTTCGCTACTGGGGCCAGGGCACCTGGACCGGCTACGCCGCTGAGATCCACCGCCGTGGCGAGGCGCTGCTGGCCTGAGCGGCCAGGGTCATGACTGCTCAAGACGCCTCACGATGACCAGCATCAATCCCAGCGAAGCTGCCAGAGCCGTCAACAGGGCGATCGTCATGGGGGGAGTGAAGGGCAGGCCGGATTCTGCCTCGGAGCAGAACGCGCTGGTGTTCGTTTACGGCACCCTCAAGAGCGGCCAGGTCAATCACCATCACCTGGCGGGCTGCCGTTTCTGCGGTGAAGCCCAGCTCCCGGATCTGGCTCTGCACAACCTGGGTCCCTTTCCGATGGCGATCGCCAGCAACAACCCCGCGGCCACCCTCCAGGGGGAGGTGTATGAGGTGAGCAGCGCCAAGCTGCACGAGCTGGATCGGTTTGAGGGGGCACCGCGTCTCTACGAGCGCCAGCAGCACAGGCTCAGCGATGGCCGGGTGGTGTGGGTGTTCGTGGGGCGGGCGCATCAGGTGCGCCACGTACCCCTGATCTCCTCAGGCCGGTGGTCAGGATGCGCGGCGGAGTGAGGATGGGGAGCTCTCCCCACTTCAGCAGCCATGGCCCTCACCCTCTACGGCGGCGCCCGTTCGCGGGCCTCCATGCCCCGCTGGTACCTGGAGGAGAAGGGCATTCCCTACCAGTGGGTGCAGCTCGACATGGAGGCGGGCGAGCATCGTGGCCAGGCCTTTGCCGCCATCAATCCCTTCGCCAAGGTGCCGGCTCTGGTGGATGACAGCCTCCTGGGCCCCACCGGCATGCCGCTGCAACTGTTCGAGAGCGGCGCGATCCTGCTCCACCTGGCCGATCGCTACGGCCATGAGTTCAGCGGAAGTGCTGACGAGGCGGCCGCCAGACGGGCGCTGGCTGCGCAGTGGCTGCTGTTCGCCAATGCCACCCTGGCGGTGGCGCTGTTCGTGCCGAGCAACCGCGAGCGTGAATTTCCAAGGCTGATGAAGGTGCTTGACGGCCTGCTGGCAGGTGGCCGCTCCCTGATGGCGGGTTCCTGGGGCGATCCGCTCTGGAGCGTGGCCGATTGCGCGGTGCACGCCTACCTGGCCTACCTGCCGATCTTCTTCCCCCAGATCGATCTCAGCCCCTACCCCCACGTGCAGGCCGTGATTGCTTCCACCGGCCAGCGTCCCGCCTACCAGCGGGTGATGGGGGCTCGTTGAGCGGCCGGTCTGCCACCTTCCGCTGGGGTGAAGACAGGCTTGAGCTGCTTCCCGGCAGGGCTGCCTGGGATCCTGAACGCCGCACCCTGCTGCTGGCCGACCTCCACCTGGGCAAGGCCGAAACCTTCCAGGCCCATGGCATTCCCCTTCCCAGCGATGGCGATGCCGGCACCCTCAATGCCCTGCTGGAGCTGGCGGCAGCCCATCGCCCTCAGCAGGTGGTGGTGCTGGGCGATCTGATTCACAGCCGGCTGGGACTCACCCAGGAGCTGCGCGCCAAGCTGGCTGCCCTGCCTCAGCTGCTGGGCTGCACACTGCGGCTGATCGTCGGCAATCATGAGCGAGGCAGCTGGATCGAGGGTCTGGTTCAGGAGCCGCCCCAGGCGCTCGGACCCTGGTGGCTGAGCCATGCGCCTGATCCCCGCGCCGATCGGCTCAATCTCTGTGGTCACCTTCATCCGGTTGCACTCCTGGGGGGCAACGGCGACGTCGTGCGCCTGCCCTGCTTCGCGCTGGATCTGCAGCAGCAGCGGCTGGCGCTGCCGGCTTTCGGTCAGCTCACGGGAGGACATCCCTGCTCCCAGGGTGAGCGGATCTGGCTGATTGCCGACGGCGCTGTCATTCCCTGGACACCCTCACCCGTCGGCCCCCGTCGCCACCCTCGGGCCCGAAGCCCCCACCGCTGAACTGAGCGGCCTGCAGGCCTCAATCGGTGCTGGCCAGGGCTCGCACCACATCGCCGCGCGTGAGAACCCCCATCGGTTGACGATCTGCATTCAGCACGAACAGCCGCTGGGTGCTGCGTTCATGGAGGAGCCTGGCCGCACTGGGCAGCGAAAGATCGGCTGCGCAGGTGTGGGGGTGCTGGCTCATCACCTCTGCCACGGTGCTGCCCAGCACCTGGTGCACCTGCTTGTCCCACTGCAGGGGATTGCGCAGGTAGATCACAGCATCGAGCAGCAGCACGTAGGGGCCGGCATCAAAACCGCTCTCGCGCACCATCAGGTCCTGTTCGGTCAGCTCGCCCACCAGGGCGCCGGCGGCATCCACCACGGGCACACCGCTGATGTGGTGCTCACTCATCAGTTTCACCGCCTCCTGCAGAGGGGTGTCGCTGGCAACGCTCAGCACAGGCGTGGTCATCACAGCGGCCACAGGCAGATTCACCACGGCAAGGGATGCGGCTGAAGGCATTCTGCGGCGGGGCATGGGGCTCGGTGTGGTGAGGGCGCAGCAGCCGTCACCAGAATGGACAAACCTGACAGCAGCGGGGCAGCCATGGGGCGTTTCCAAGATGCGCTGGCCGCTATCGGCCGCCAGGCGCTGGGGATCACGGAGCCTGCAGACGCGGAACCCTACGGTCTCGACGCCCGGCTGGGGCCGCTGCCGTGACCTCCATTCCCCCCACTCGCCCAGCCATGCGCTCGATCGCCGATGGCCTCACCATCGGAAGGGCGCTGCTGGGACTGCCCTTGATCGTGGCCCTCAGCGCCGGATGGCAGGCTCTGGCCTGGTGGCTTCTGCTGTTCGGTGGCTTGAGCGACGCGGCCGATGGCTGGCTGGCGCGCCGCGCCGGCGGCGGCTCGGTGTGGGGAGCCCGCCTCGATCCCCTCACGGACAAGATCCTGATCGCCGCGCCACTGCTCTGGCTGGGGGCCGCGGCTGTGCTGCCGCTCTGGGCGATCTGGCTGCTGCTGGCGCGGGAGTTGCTGGTCTCCGGCTGGCGTGCCGGTCAGAGCAGCGGCGGTCCCGCCTCATGGAGTGGCAAGGCCAAGACGGTGCTGCAGTTCAGCTCACTGCTGCTGCTGCTCTGGCCGGACGCCTGGACCCTCGAGCTGGGGCTGTCGTCCTTCGGGGATCTCACGCTCTCCGCTGTTCTGCAGACGCTCGGTGGTTGGCTGTTCTGGCCGTCCCTGCTGCTGGCCCTGAGCTCAGCCTGGGGCTATCTGCGCCTGCGTTGAGGTCTGCCAGGGATGGAGAGCTCACGGATCTGTGGATTTTCACGTTCTTTCCGCCCGCGAAAATAACCAACCCGTCATAACCAACCCGCCAGAACCAACCCGCTCTACCGGCCACCGAAAGCAGGCGACGCCTGGATCTGGGGGGCTCCCGCGGGCTGCCTGCGGCTTTGATCGGTTGCCCTGCCAGGCTTGAGTGGACCCCGCTCCTGGCAACACCCATGATCCCAGCGATCGACGCGGTGGATGTGCTGGTGTGGGGAGGCGGCACCGGAGGTGTCGCGGCAGCGATTCAGGCGGCCCGGAACGGCGCCTCAACGCTCCTGCTCACACCAGGCCGCTGGCTGGGGGGCATGGTGAGCGCTGCCGGGGTGTGCTGCCCTGATGGCAATGAGCTCACCCCCTGGCAGACAGGACTCTGGGGAGCGTTTCTCCGGGAGCTGGAGCGGCGGGAGCCCGAGGGTCTCGATCACAACTGGGTCAGCTGCTTCGGGTTCCGGCCTGCCACTGCGGAGCAGATCCTGCAGGAATGGGCCCGGAACGAGCCCCGACTGCTCTGGTGGCCGCGTTGTCGTCTGCTGGAGGTGGAGCGTGAGGGCTCGTTGATTTCAGCGGTGAAGGTGGAGCTTGACGGAGAGCAACGCCGGGTCCGCTGCCGGATCGTGATCGATGGCAGTGATCGCGGTGATCTGCTGCCGCTGGCTCAGGCCCCTTTCCGCCTGGGGTGGGAGCCTCGGGAGCTGTGGGGTGAGCCGAGTGCGCCCAGCCAGCAGCGGCTGGCGTCGGAGCTTTTTTTCCAGGAGCAACCGGTCCAGTCACCCACCTGGGTGGTGATGGGGCAGCTTCGAACCGGTCGGCCTGGCTTCGATCAGGATCGAATCGGCCACTCGCTCAATCAGCCCCTGCTGCCGGCACCGTTCGAGAGGGCGTGTCAGACCTTTGGGCTGGAGCGCACCCTCAGCTACGGGCGGTTGCCGGCCGGGTTGGTGATGCTCAACTGGCCGCTGCACGGCAATGACTGGCATCGAGGACTGGAGCGGGCCTTCAGCGGAGATCCCAGCCTGGAAGCGGAACTTTTTGAAGAGATGCAGGCCCACAGCCTGGGATTCGCCCAGGCCCTGGTGAAGGCCAGTGCTGGCGAACTGACCCTTGGGCATGCCTTCCCCACGGAGGCGGGCAGCCCGGCCCCCTGGCTGGCAGCGATGCCCTACTGGCGTGAAGGACGGCGGATGATCGGCAGATCGACGGTCATCGAACAGGATCTGCTCCCCCAGGCTGCTGGCCCGGCCATCGCGCCGCTGCCCTTGAACACGGCCGGAGAGCTGCAGGCGATTGCGGTGGGGAACTACGCCAATGACCATCACTATCCAGGTCCGGACTGGCCGCTGGCTCCCAAGAGCTGCCGTTGGGGTGGGCGCTGGACCGGCACGCCGTTCTGCATTCCCTACAGCGCCCTGGTGAGTGCATCGATCGACAACCTTCTGGCCGCTGATAAAGCGTTCAGCACCAGCCACATGGCCAATGGAGCCACAAGGCTGCAGCCACTGATTCTGAACGTGGGTCAGGCGGCGGGTGCGGCGGCGGCCGCGGCTGTTCATGGTGATCGATCACCGGCAGAGCTTGCCGTGCGCGAACTTCAGGAGCGACTGATCTGTGATCCCGTCGCCCCAGCAGCCTTGACTCCGCTGTGGGACACCCCCTGGCACCACCCGGAATGGCGGGAGCGTCAAAGCGCTCTCCTGAACCGGCCGGATCTGCTTGCGGCGGACGGTTGCATCCGATGCGCCTGGGCGGACTCGGTGGGCCGGCCACGGGATCAGATCGAGGGCGAAAGACACATCACCCGCTCATCGGGCAGGCTCCATGTGACAGCGTCTGGAGAGCTTCAGCTGGAGACAACGGATTCACACGTCTGGCAGCTGATCACCCTGGAACCTGCGATCAACCGAATCCTCGACAGCCTGACCCGTGGGATGACGGTGATGGTCTGGGGCAACAGGAATTCAGCCGGAGGCTGGATTCGTGTCAGCCGAATCGATTGGGAGTCATCTGATCAGAACAAAGGAAGCCCACTGGCTTGAGATTCTCCGACCTGAGATTCGTGTTAAGCGGGGCTGGATCGTGGATTCCAGGTTTCAGGCGCGATGATGAACAGAACATCTCCGGCTTTCAGAAGCAGGTTTCCCCTCGGATTGGTGATCGTTCTGCCTTCGCGTTGCACGGCCAGCACCATGGCGTCATGGTCATCGCGAAGGCGGCAGTCGGCGATGGTGCGGTCCACCCAGATGTGTTGTTCCTGCAGGGAAATGCGGCGGGTCGCCAGCTCGGGCAGCACCACCCGCAGGTCTGGAGACGGTGTGGCTTCCGGCGCCAGGCTGCGGGCCATCCGCCTCCATTCGCTCCGGACTTCTGTGATCCGCTCCCTGATGGCTTCGCGGGGGACCAGCATCCGAGCCAGAACGCGGGAGAACACCTCGATCGAAACTTCCAGCTCATCGGCGATGACCTCATCGGCTCCAAGCTGGCTGAGTGGCTCCACCTCCCGCAGGTAGCGCGTGCGAACCAGGATGAAGGCATCCGCTGTGATCCGACGAGCCAGCTCCACCACCCGGCGAGTGGCTCCGGGATCATCGATCACGATCACGATCGCCTTCACCTGATCAGCCTTGACCCGTTCAAGGATGGCCGGCTGACTGGCATCGCCGTAATGGATCGGGATGCCTTCACTCCGTGCTGCCCTCACCAGGGCGGCATTGAGCTCGATCACCGCAAACGGCACATCACAGCGCCGACAGCCGGCGGCCAGGTTGCGGCCCGTGACCCCAAAACCCACGATCAGCACGCTGGGTGCCGGCTCAGGTTCTCGCTCTGCGAGTTGTTGTGATGCCCGCTGATCGCTCCATTCACCCAGTGGCGTGGTACTCAGGCGGTCGGCAAGCCAGGGTGCTGCCTCAATCAGCAAGGGGGTGGCCAGCATGCTCAGCACCGCCACCACCAGCACGCTCTGGAACAGTTGCGGGGGCAGGAGATGGGCGCTCACTCCCGCCTTGGTGGCCACCAACGAGAATTCGCCGACCTGGGCCAGGGCCAGGCCGGAGAGCACGGCCTGTCGCAAGGGAAGGCCCACCACCAGTGAGGCCCCGGCCGCAACCAATGGCTTAATCAGCAACACCGCGGCTGTGAGCAACAGCATCGGCATGGGATTACCGGCCAGCAGCTTGAGATCGAGCAGCATTCCGATCGAGATGAAGAACAGACTCATCAGCACATCGCGGAACGGCAGCATCACAGCAACCGCCTGATGCGAATACTCCGATTCAGAGAGGATGAATCCGGCCAGAAAGGCACCCAATGCCAGCGAAAGACCAAGCGACTGGGTGAGAACAGCAATGCCGACACAGAGCATGAACACCCCCAGCAGGAAGGCCTCCGAGCTGCGCGTGCGGGTGATCCGTTCCAGAACCCAGGGCACGATCCAGCGGTAGGCGCTATAGCCAAAGGCAGCGACAAGCGCCACCTTGAGCAGCAGGGCCACCAGATCCGCAAGGCCGTCAGCGCCGTCACCGTGACCCATTCCCGCCATGCCAGCCAGCAGCGGAGCGGTGAGCATCACGGGCACCACACCGATGTCCTGATAGATCAGGATCGTGAGAATTGATCGACCGCAGGGTGTTTCCAGTTCACCTCGCTCCTGCAGGGCCCTGAGCACGACCGCCGTGCTCGAGAGCGCGATGACAAACCCCAGATACAGGCTTTGTTGAGCTGCCAGTCCGGTGAGTGGCAGCAGCGCCGCCACGACTGCTGCGGTGCCGAAGAATTGTGCGCTCCCCCCGATCGCGAAAAATCGTTTCAACCGTTCAAGATCGGTGAGTGAGATCTCAAGGCCGATGACAAACAGCAGCAGCACCACTCCGATCTCTGCCAGAAGCTCGATCTCATGGGCATTGCGCACCAGCTGCAGGGCATGCGGCCCTGCCACGATCCCGGCCAGCAGCAGGCCGATCGCCGAAGGCAGCCGAAGCCGATGACAGAGCAGAGCCGCCAACACCGACAACCCGAAGATCGTCACCAGGTCCAGTAGCAGGCTCTGCATGGGCATCAGCTCCCGCCAGGCTGAAAACCGCCAGGCTGAAAACCATCCTGACTGCCGTTGGCAATCTTTCGCATGGCACCGGTCTGAACCACCAGGCCTGCTCCGATGTTGCTCTCAGCCTGGAACCGGCCAGCGCTTCAGAGCTGCTCTGGTCTTCATAGGCTCTCGCCACTGACCCAGGAGCTGCAGCATTCGGAGCCGGTTTCACCGCGATCAGCCTGGCCGAACGGGGTGACAAAACCTTTTCATGGCTCTGATCCTGGCGGCACGACATCGCGGCCGTGATGTGTTCATCCGAGGAACAGGAGGCTGAGCAGGCCATCAACAAGACCGAAAGTCTTCGCCGTATCAGCACCAGCCTGGCGGTGATCGGGGAGGCCTTTGCATGGGTGTTCCTGGCCACAGCTCCTGCCTTCGGGTTGACGGGACTGCTGCTTGGACCCCGGGCTGTGGCCTGGCATCACAGCTGTGCTGGCGTCCCGTGCAGTGGTTCAACAGGGCGATGCCGGCCAGCTCGGGCTGATCGGCATCCGCAAGGCCGGAGAGATCAGAACTTCTGAATGATCGACTTTTCCCCGGCCTGGACCCGTTTTCCCCTGAACAACCAGGGTTTTCCCCAGGTGGATGGTCCTGGAGCACGTTCTGAATGGGATCAGGAGGGTTTCTTTGGGAAAGACGTCTTTCCCCTTGACGGTCGGTTTGCCGGATCTGAGCACAGCGGGTCTGGCCCTTCAGGCCACCGCCATCCCCCGCGACCACAGGCATCCCAGGGAAGGAATCCTGGTTCTCAGCCCTGAAGAGACCCTTTGACAGGATCTGGACGGCCGTGCGCAGATGGGATCCCGGACCCCAGCAGAGTCATGACCCAGCCATCGGAGCAAGCCAACAGCCAGGTGAGTGTCGTCAACGAAGTGGAGGAGGACTTGCATCAGGCGATGGGCGCATTCATCGCCACGCACCCGCAATGGGATCAGTACCGGCTGATGCAGGCCGCCGTGGCTGGCTTCCTCTTCCAGCACGGGGCTCAGGAGCGCTGCGTGGTGCGTCATTACCTCCAGGGTCTGTTCCGCCGAGACCCTGAGATCCTCCGCTGAGCGACAGTCTTACCCGCAGGGATCATCCGTTCGGGTGTCGTTCCTGCAAGGCCTGATGCGGCAGGGGCACCGGTTGTTGATCCCGTACGCAAGCAGGAAGAGGACGTGCCGGGGTGATCCCCCTGAAGATCGGATTCTCAATTCTCTCGTGGTTCTCTTGTGAAGGGCTCAGATTCTGGTGTGGCCGACATCGGCTGACAGCAAGATGGGGTGCTGAAGGCCAAGGTTGAGCGGGTGCTCCCTCCGCTTCCATGAAGATCTATCCGTGATGCTTCACAGAGAACCATGCTAAGATTGAGAAATCTATCAAGAT